>NZ_JBXUHE010000032.1:0-89096 GCF_057180585.1 Actinomycetospora sp. 2LY8.5 | reverse complement strand
AGCAAGCCGCGATCGCGGGCTACGTGCGCTGGCACAACCGCCACGCCACCCCGAAACGCCGCTTCGCCGCCAACTCCAAGATCCGCAGACCCGATTACCTACCCAACGTTGCCTGATACAGCACTAGGTCCCGGCGGCGGTCGTCAGCCCGAGCGCACCCCTGAGCCCGAGATCGTTCGCCGCGATGTCCTCGAGGGAGGCCTCGTCGAGGACCGCGAAGTACGCGTCCAGCGCGCGCGAGAACACCCTGCGCGCGCCGCAGACACCGGCGACCCGGCAGAACCGGGCCGCGCCCAGACACTCGACGACGGCGAAGTCCTTCTCCATCGCCCGCATCACCGCGCCGACCGTGATCGACGCCGGGTCGCGGGTCAGCCGGACCCCGCCGCCCCGACCCCGCGACGTCTCGACGATGCCCGCGCCGGCCAGGCCCTGCACGACCTTCACGAGGTGGTGCCGCGACACCGCGTGCGCCTCGGCGATGTCGCCGACCGAGCCCTGCCGGCCCGGCGCCACCCGGAGGTAGAGCAGGACCCGCAGCGCGAAGTCGGCGTGGCTCGTGTGCCTCATGACCTGCTCGTCTCGCTCGGGCCGGGACCATCGGGGCTTCTCTCGCCGCAAATCGGTACGTCGGATGCTAGTTCGCTACCGAGGGGTCGGGAAGCCGCCGGTGACCGGTGCCGCCGCTCGTGACCGATGTCGTGCCGTCCGTGCCGCAGCGCTTCCGCCCGGCTCGCGGACCGCCCCAGGCTCCGGGCGTCAGCACCGCGAGAAGGAGAACCGGGAATGACCGTCAACTTCACGATGTCGGACGAGCAGAAGAAGCTGCAGCACGACGTCCGAGCGTTCGCCGAGAACGTGCTGAAGCCCGTCGTCGCCGAGGCCGACGCCGAGCCCGACCCGCTCAAGGGCTTCCAGAAGACCAAGCCCGCCTACGTCGAGTCGTACAAGGCCGGGATCGCGATGTGCATGCTGCCCGCCGAGTACGGCGGCGGCGGGGTGTCCTGCGTCGACCTCGTCATCGCGGCCGAGGAGATCTGCGTCGTCGACCCGGGCTTCGCGTGCACGGTGCTGTGCAACGGGCTCGGGCTCATGCCCGTCGCCTGGTACGGCTCGGACGAGCAGAAGGACCGCTTCCTGCGCGCCGCGACCTCCGACCCGACGGGCGAGTACCTGGGCGGGTGGACCGCGAGCGAGCCGCCCGGCAACCCCGCGGGGACGGCGAACTTCGACATCCCGCTGCCGCGTCCCGCCGGCGTCGGACTCACCGCGGTGCGCGACGGCGACTCCTACGTCGTCAACGGCCGCAAGTACTGGCCGTCGTCGGCGGGCTGGGACGAGCAGGGCGTCAACGCCGGCACGCTCATCGTCCGGACCGACTCCGAGAAGGGCGGCACGGAAGGCCTCTCGGCGCTGGTCCTCGAACGCGGCCTGCCGGGCGTGACCTACCGGCACCTCGACAAGATCGGGCACCGGCTCGCGTCGAACGCCGAGATCGTCTTCGACGACGCCCGCATCCCGGCGGCGAACCTGCTGCCGGGTGCGGCCGGCAACGGCGACCTCGTGATCAACCGGAACTTCGCCTGGTCCGGGCCGGTCGCGGCGATCGCAGCCGTCGGCATGGCGCGCGCCGCGTACGAGATGGCGCTGGAGTTCGCCCACGGGAACACCGCAGGCGCGCTGCGTCCCATCATCGGGTTCCAGAACGTCGGCTACGTCCTCGGCGACGTCGCGGCGAAGATCGAGATGGGTCGGTACTTCTCCTGGCGGGCCGCGGACTACCTGGACAAGCACGACCAGCACGCCGAACTGGTGGGCGCGATGAACAAGATCCAGGTCACCGAGATGATGTTCGAGTGCGTGTACAAGTGCATGCAGATCGTCGGCGTGAACAGCCTCGAGACCAAGAACGGCTTCGGCAAGATCCTGCGTGAGGCCGCGGTCCTGCCGATCTACGACGGCGGCAACATGGGCATGCAGCGCCGGCGCGTCCACGGCATCCTCGCCGACCCCATGTTCAACCCCCGCGCGATCATGGAGGACGACTACGTGAAGTTCGAGAAGCACCACGAGGCGATCGACACCGTGGTCGGCTGACCCGAGCTGCCGTGGCGCCCCCCGCGGCGCCACGGCAGGACGGCGGGCCCCGGCGAGGTCGGACAGCCGGGGTCACGCGGGGGTGTGCACCACGCGGAACCCGCAGGTGTCGTCGCCCAGCGGCGTCACCGTCATCCGCCCGCTCCGCGCGCCGTCGACCGCCCGCCGCCAGGGCGCGTCCCAGGCGCACACGGCGGCGCTCAGGCCGGGCACGCCGGAGCGCGCGACGAGGTCGTGGAAGAGGCAGCGCTCGACGCGCATCTCATCCCGGGACCCCGCTCCGGTACTCAGTGGTACGGCTTGTGCGGGATGGCGGCGTCGTTGGTCTGGTGTTCGAAGTCGACCCAGATCGCGCCGTCCTCGATCTTGCAGGCGTAGGTCGGGATCGGGTCGACCGCGGGGACGCCGGTGGGGACACCGGTGCGCAGGTCGAAGCGTGAGTTGTGGGCCGGGCAGATCAGCGAGTCGTCCTCCTGGAGATAGCCCTCGTTGAGCGGCTGCTGCTGGTGGGTGCAGGTGTTGTGCACCGCCACCGCCTCGTCCTCGTAGAGCCGGACGACGCAGATGGGCTCGCCACCCATGTGGCACAGCATCATGTCGCCCTCCTCGAGCTGATCGACGTCGGCGACTGCTTCCCAGGCCATGGTGGTGGTGTCCTCTCTGCCCTGCTCGGATCGGCTCAGGTCGACGGCCGGCGGGACCGCGGCGCCGAGCCGCGGACCTCGATCCAGCCGTTGCGTACGCGCGCGGGCAGGACGGGCTGGGGGTGGTGCGCGGGACCGCGCACGATGCGGCCGTCGCGCAGGTCGAACACCGAGTAGTGCAGCGGGCAGGCGACGGTGCAGCCCTCGACCTCGCCGCGGTGCAGCAGGGCGCCGGCGTGACTGCACACGTCGTCGATGGCGTGGACCTCGCCGTCGCGGCGGTGCAGCAGGACCTGCCGGCCCTCGACCTCGACGCCGGCGACCGCGCCCTCGGCCAGGTCGTCGTCGGCGATCGCCCTGACCCAGCGCTGGGGTCCGGCGTTCGTCGCCACGCGGTTGACCATGAGCGCGCGGCCCTGCACGAGGTGCCCGCCGATGTAGGCCGAGGCGACCGTGACCGTGAGGCTCGCGGCACCCAGGGCGCGCCCGGTGCGGCGGTGCCCGGAGAGTCGGGCGGCCAGGGACGCGCCCTGCAGGGCGGTGCCCGCCCCGTTGAGCAGGCCGTGGAAGAGCCCGACGCGCCGGTCGGAGTTGTCGCTGACGCTCCAGTCGGCGACCCCGGTGGCGGCGGTGGCGGCGGCCGCCGCGATCCCGGCGGCGGACAGCGTGGCGGACGGGTCGAGCCGCGAGCCGTTCGCCGGCACGTCCTGACCGGCCAGGTCGAGCAGCACCGTCGCCGACCAGAAGCCGATCGGGAGGTCGGACAGCGCGGGGTGCAGCGAGTGCCCGAGCCAGCGTCCGCCGTGCAGGAGCTCGACGACGGGGTTGGCGCGGAACCGGTCGTAGACGGGGTCGACGGCCGCGGTCGTCCGGTCGTTCAGGCGCTGCAGCCACGACCACCGGGTGATCTCCGCGACGGCGCGCTGGTGCCAGGCCGTCGCTCCGGCGTCCGCCATGGCCGCTCCCAGGGATCTGAGTGGTGGTTCGATCCGTCGGTCCCGCCGGAAGGAGCCTGGCACGTGGATGTGATCTCCGCCATACCCGCGATCCGTCAGGCTCCCCGGGATGGCCCGGTCGACGTCGGGGGAGTCGGTCCTCGAGCGCGTGGTGCGCATCCTCGAGGCGTTCACCCCGTCCGACCGCGAGCAGGCCCCCGCGGGCGTGCCGATGGAGATCGCCGTCGAGCACCCCGAGGAGTTCGGCCCCGGGGCTCCACGCCGACCTCACGGAACTGATCCAGCAGACCCCGGAGATGGAGGGAGATGGAGAACGCGACCGAGCCCGGTCGGTGCGGGCCCACCGGGAGCTCGGCGAGCTGACGGACCACCGGCCGACCGCCCGGGCCCTCGCGGCCCGCCCCGGCCGCTCGGCGTCGCCAGGGACTCGACGCCACGTGCGAGCTCCTGCGGCGCTGCTGGAGGACGTCGCGGGACGGAGCGAGGGTCGGGAGAAGACCCGGTGAGGCTCCGATGAGACGAGGACCACACCGGCGTGGTTCGGCGGCTGTGTCCCAGCCCGAGGCGGGTCGTGACGGCCGCACCGCGGTCCGACACCCCGGGTGATGTCCGATCCCGCTTCGGGTCCCAGGCAGGATGGGTAGGGATCCGTCATGAGCGGTACGCCGAAGGAGGCGACGATGGACACCGAGACGAGCACGACGAAGGGGACGACCGAGGACATGGCTCAGGACGTGCCCGCGGGGATGACCACGGTGCCCGAGCTCGTCGGCCTGCCCGCCGCCGAGGCGCACGACCGTGCCCTGGACGCCGGGGTGCTCGCCGTCGGCCGCAACGCGGTCCACACCGGCGCCGGGCGGGGGCACGTCGAGGACCAGGAGCCCGCCGCCGGGCAGCAGCTCGAGCGCGGCACCGAGGTCGGCATCTGGATCCAGGGTGGCGCCGCCCGCACGGCGACCGGCCCGGACCCGGACGACGGCCCGGACGGCTCCGGCGGCGGAGGCGGCGTGAAGCCCGAGCCCAGCCCGGTCGGCCCCGCGGGCGGTGGCTACAACGGGTGAGCCCGGATCGTCGGAGAGCCGGGCGCGAAGTGATCCGCGTCGGGATCGCTGGAGATCGCGGGACCGATCGGTTGACGATTCAATCGTGTACCACGTGTCGTTGCACTACGTCGGACGCCCGCCGCTCGGCGCCTTCGTGAGTCCCGAGGACCTCGAGCGCATCCGCACCCAGCGCGCCGCCGGACGTCCCGGGGCGATCCCGGTCCTCGACGCCCGGGCCCGGCGCATCGTGGTCCATCCCGAGCGCCTCGTCGTCGACCCGCAGGTCCTCGGCTACGGTGCGGATCCGTTGGGCGACCGCCGAAGGACCACCGCCGGGGCCGCCTGAGCCGTTTCGCGACCGCGGGGGGTCCGGTGCAGGCCGACGAGGTGCTCGCGGGCGTCGCCCCGCTCGTCGACGCCGGCGCCGTGCCCGGCGCGGTCGTCGGCGTCCGCCACCACGGCGTGACCAGCCTGGCCGCCGCCGGCGCCACCGAGCCGGGCGGGGACGTGCCGCTGCGCCCCGACGCGGTGGTCCGGCTCAGCTCGAACACCAAGCCCCTCGTCGCGGCGCTCTCGCTGTGCCTCGTCGCCGACGGGCTGCTGGATCTCCACGAGCCGATCGACCGCCTCGTCCCGGAGCTCGCCGACCGGCGGGTGCTGGTGCGCCTCGAGGGCACGGACACCGTGCCGGCGACCCGGCCGATCACACTCGAGGACCTGCTCACCATGCGGATGGGCTTCGGCTTCGTGGTCGACGAGGGCCCGTGCCCGGCGTTCGAGCGCGCCCTGACGCTCGGGCTCGGCTTCGGCCCACCCGACCCGCACGGCCTGCCCGGGCCCGACGAGTGGGTGTCACGGCTGGCGGACCTGCCGCTGCTCGAGCAGCCCGGCGCCGCGTGGCGCTACGAACTCTCGTTCGCGGTGCTCGGCGTGCTGCTCGCGCGGGCCGCCGGGTGCGGTCTCGGCGAGGTGCTCACCGCCCGCATCCTCGCCCCGCTGGCCATGGACGCCACCGGGTTCTGCGCCGGCCCGTCGCGGCTGGTCCCGGCGTTCGTTCGCGGGGACGACGGTGGCCTCGCCGTCTTCGACGGTGCCGAGGGCAGCCGCTGGCTCGCCCCGCCCGCGTTCCCCGACGCCCGGGGCGGCCTCGCCGGGACCGCCGAGGATCTGCTGCGCTTCGCGGGCGTCCTCCTGGACGACGGCGCCGGGCTCCTCGCCCCCGCGTCCGTCGCGGCGATGACCACCGACCGGCTCACCCCGGCTCAGCGGGTTGCGCCGGGCGCCGCCCCGTTCCTCGACGGCGGCGGGTGGGGGCTCGGGCTCGGCGTGACCGCGGGCCCGGCCGGGCCCCGCTACGGCTGGGCGGGCGGCCTCGGGACGCTCTGGTACTCGTGGCCCGACCACGACCTGGCCGCGGTGCTGGTGACGCAGGTCCTGCCGCCGACGGGGTCGGTGTTCGAGGCGTTCACGAGGACGATCGAGGACGCGCTGGTCTGAACCGGCTGCTCAGTGCGCCATCGCGGGCACGGGGTTGCGCCACGGCACCGGGTCGGGACGCGCCGGGCGCCAGCCCCAGGGGCCGCTGCCGCGGCGGGTGGCGCGCTTGGGGCCGTCGCCGCCGTCGCGCGGGACCGGGGAGGGGCGCCCGCGAGGGGTCACCTCGGGCACGACGGGGTCCAGGTCGTCGACGGGGTCGAGGGGCACGGGGTCGGCCTCCGGGAGCGGCTCGGGAACGGGCTCGGGCGCGACCTCGGGGCCGGCCTCGGGCTGAGGTCCGGGTCGGGGCTGGGGCTCGGGTTCGGGCTGGGGTTCGGGCGGCGGGACCGCGACCGGGTCGCGCCACGCGATGCCCGGGCGGGGGAAGGGCGCGTAGGTGGTCCCGGGCAGCGGGCGCCCGGGCACGCTGCGCAGCGCGGGCGCGTCCTCGAGCGCGGGTCCGTCCGACGCAGCGGGCGCGGTGGCCCGCAGCGGGACGGTGCGGCGGACCTCGCGCCACCCGCCGGGCACGATGCCGGGGTCGGAGCGGCTGCTCAGGCGCCGCCGGGTCTCCCCGGGCGAGGGGGCGGCCATGCCGTCCCAGGTCGCGGTCGCGAGGAAGACCATCCCGTTGGCGAGCCCCAGCACGAGCAGCCCGAGACCCATGAGCCCGCCGGGTCCGAGGAGGTCGTCGGGGGACCGGGGTCGGTCGAGCGCGCCGCCGTAGGGGCTCGGCGCGCTGACGGCGGCCTCCGGGACTCCCGGGACTCCCGGGACTCCCGGGGCTCCCGGCGCGAGCAGCTCGCCGACCGTCCGGCGCGGGTCCGGCTCGGCGACCGCGGTCTCGAGCAGGACGAGGAAGGACCCGGCGAAGATCCCGGTGAGGATCACGGACGCGAGCGCGCGGGCGATCCGCCGGGCGCCGCGCACGGCGTCCGGCGACCCGTCGGCTGGCGCGGCGTACGACACTCGATCTCCCCGGGGCAATGGTTCTTGATCGTGGTCTACCCCGTCGGAGACCGATCGCGAATCCCCCAGGTGTCGGAAATCCCCGAAGGTGTGCGGCGTGTCGCCTGGACGCGGCGGTTCCCCCCGGGTCGGCCTGCTCACGGCGGCTCCGGTGCGCCCAGCAGCTCGCGGCACGGATCGAGGCCGTCGACGCCCAGGGACCAGCCCGGCCGCCGCCAGTCGTCGGGGGTGAGGCGGCTGCGCAGCAGCATCGCCGACCGTCCCCGGCGGACGTGGCGCTCGATGCCGTCGGGGGTGTAGCCGAGCCGGTCGGTGATCCGCCGCGACGCCGAGTTGTCGGCGAACGCGCTGGTGCGGGCCGCGCGGGCACCGAGGTGGTCGAAGGCGAGGGCGACCACGGCGTGGCGCATCTCGGTGCCCAGGCCCCGGCCCTGCGCCGCCCGGGTCAGCCACGATCCGCTGCGGACCTCGCCCAGCACGCCGAAATCGGTGGCGGCGAGCGTCTGCATCCCGAGGACCCGGCCACCCTCACGGACGAGGAAGTTCACCGACCACCGCGCCGGTCCGAGGTCGGCACGGCAGCCCCACGCGTACTGCATGACCCCCCGGGCGAAGCCCGGGGTGCCGGCCCCGTCGGTCCACGGCTCGAGAAAGGGCATCTCGTCGGCGGGGTGGACGCCGTCGAGCGCGCGGTCGGCCAGCGCCGCGAGCCCGACGTCGTCGTCGGGCCGCAGCTCGAGCCGCGGGGTGCGCAGCACGAGACCGGCGAGCGGCCAGTGCCGCAGCGGGTCGGCGGGATCGGGGGCCATGCACCCTCATCCTGGTCCCTCGGCCCGCCGACGGTGGTGCTCCGTGCGCGCGTCTGGCATCAAGGACACCCGTGGGTGACGCGAGCTGGCCCGGCGAGGTCGTCCACGACGCCCTCGGTCTCGTGCTCGGCCCCGACGAGGAGACGGTGCCGGCGCGGGCCGTGATCGGCCTGGCGCTGCGCCGCAACCCGCGGCGGGCGCACCTCCCGGTCGCCCGCCTGCTGGGCAAGCACCTGCCCGTGGCGCCGGCGCGCGTCCGGGCGGCGGCCGAGACGCTCGCCGAGCGGGTGCGCAGCGCGCTCACGGACCGCACGGCCGCGCCGATCGTCGTCGGGTTCGCCGAGAACGCCACGGCGCTCGCGCACCTCGTCGCCGACACCCTCGACGCCGAGCACGTCGTGCACACCACCCGCCGCGTCGTCGCCGGGGCGTCGGTCCTCGCCGCGTTCGACGAGGCGCACAGCCACGCCCCGCGCCACGTCCTCGTCCCGGACGACCCCGGTGGCTGGACCCCGGACCGCCCGCTCGTCCTCGTCGACGACGAGCTCTCCACCGGCCGGACCGTCGCCGCCACCGTGCGGCGGCTGCACCGCCGCCTGCCGCGGTCGCGCTACGTCGTCGCGACGCTGGCCGACCTGCGGGGCCCCGACGACGACGCCGTCCCGCGCCTGGCCCGCGAGCTCGGCGTCGCGGTGGACGTGGTCGCCGTCGCCCGCGCCCCGATGACCGCGCCCGGCGACGTCCTCGGTCGCGCCGCGGACATCCTCGCCGCCGAGCCGGACACGACGGTGCGACCGGCACCCGGATACCGGTCGCCGGTCTCGGTCCACCTGCCCCTCGCCGGTGCCGCCGAGGGCGCGCGCCACGGGCTCGACCGGGCCGGCCGGGCCGCGCTCGACGCGGCGGTGCCGGCCGCCGCGCAGGCCCTGGCGCGAGCCCTCGGTCCCCGCGCCGGGCGCGTGCTCGTCCTGGGCTGCGAGGAGCTGCACTACCTGCCGGTCCGGCTGGCGGAGGCTCTCGGCGGACACGGCCTCCACGCCGAGATCGGCGCGACGAGCCGCTCGCCGCTGGTGGCGCGCGACGTCGACGGCTACCCCGTGCGGTCCGCGCTGGCGTACGCGGCGCACGACCACGCGCTCGGTCACGCCCCGGAGCGCTACGTCTACGGGGTCGGGGAGCGCCGCTACGACACGGTCGTCGTGGTCGTCGACGCCGCCGCGCGCACCCCGGCCCTGCGCGGTCCCGACGGGCTGCTGCCGCGCCTCGCCGCGGTCACCGGGCGCGTCGTGGAGGCCGTGGTGCCCTGCCGCCCACCGCGGCCCGCGGGCGGTCCCGTCGTCGCGACGCGCCGCGGCCCCGGCTTCGGCACCTTCGCCCGCGACGAGGTGGGCTGGCTGCTCAGCGACCTCGACGGTCACGCGCTCGAGACGCCGACCGCCGCGCGGGAGGACGCGATCGCCGCCGGCACGCCCTACGCGGCGACCCTGCCCGTCGAGCCCGGACCGAGCCCGCGGTACGCGCGGGTGGTGGCGCGGGCGCTCGAGCGATCCGCCGAGCCGGTGGCGGCCGCGGTGGGAGTGCTCGCCGACCGGGTGCTCGCGGGTCGTGGCCCGGGCGCGGTGCTCGTGTCGCTGGCACGGGCGGGCACGCCGGTGGGCGTGCTGGTGCGACGGTGGGCGGCCCGGGTGCGGGGGATCGCGCTAGCGCACTACGCGATGAGCGTGGTCCGCGGACGGGGGCTCGACCGGGCCGCGCTCGGCGCGCTCGTCGCCGCCCACGACCCGGGCTCGCTCGTCCTGCTCGACGGGTGGACCGGCGCGGGCGGGATCGCCGACGAGGTGCGCGCCGACCTCGCCCGCTACGCCCGCGAGACCGGCACCGTCGTCGACCCCACCGTCGGCGTGCTCGCCGACCCCGCCCACCGGAGCTCGCTCTACGGCACCCGCGAGGACCTGCTCGTGCCGCAGGCGTGCCACAACGCGGTGGTGTCCGGTCTCGTGTCGCGCACCGTCGCCCGTGCGGACCTGCTCGGCCCCGGCGCCTACGACGGCGCGAAGTTCTACGCCGGGCTCGCCGCGGGGGACCGGACGGCGGCCTTCCTCGACGTGGTGAGCGACCGGTTCCCCTCCGGTGTGCTCGCCGCGCCACCGGCCACCGCCCCCGACGGCCGCGGGGCCCGCTACCTCGCCGCGCTGACCGAGGAGTGGGACGACCTGCGCCACGGCGGGACCCGGCGGCTGCGCGGCGGCGTCGGCGAGACGCTGCGGGTGCTGTTGCGCCGCGATCCGGCGGCCGTGCTCCTCGCCCCCGACGCCGGCCCCGAGCTCGACCCGGTGCGCCGGCTGTGTGCCGAGCGGGGTGTCACCAGCCGGCCGCTGCCGGCCCGCGCGGGCGGGATCGCGTCGCCGTACCGCTGCGTCGGCGTGCTGCGGGCGCGATGACCCGGGAGACGCCGCGTCGCGGAGCCCGCCCCGAGGGGACCGCGCTGGTCGCCACCGACCTCGACCGGACACTCGTGCACTCGACGCGCGCGGCGGGGAGCGTGCCCGACGACGTCGTCTGCCTCGAGCGCCGGGACGGCGTCCCGACCGCCCTGCTGAGAGCCGATTCCGTCGAGCGCCTCGCCGAGATCCATCGCCGGGCGTGCTGGATTCCCGCGACGACCCGCACCGTGGCCGAGTACGAGCGCCTCGACCTCCCCCGCCGTCTCGGCGTCGGACCCCGGTACGCGGTCTGCGCGAACGGGGGCGTGCTGCTCGTCGACGGCGTGCCCGACGCCGCGTGGTCGGCCGAGGTCGCGCGGCGGGTGGCGTCGTCCGCGCCCGTCGCCGAGATCGCGGACCGTCTCGGGACGTCGCGCGACGCCGACGGATGCTTCCTCGTGGCCCCGCGGGTACCGCCGGACGAGCTGACCGGGCTCGCGGCGTGGTGCGCCGCCCGCGGCTGGCGGGTCGATGCCGCGCACGACAAGGTCCACGTGCTGCCGGTCGCGCTGACGAAGAGCGCGGCGGTCGCCGAGGTCCGCCGTCGCACGGGGCCGGCGCGCCTCCTGGCCGCCGGCGACACCCCGCTCGACGCCGACCTGCTCGCCGTCGCCGACGCCGGCATCCAGCCCGTCGACGGCCGCCTGTACTCCTCGGGCTGGCGCGCCGACCACGTCGCCGTGACCGCGTCGACGGGTCTCGCGGCGGGGGAGGAGATCGCCGCCTGGCTGCTGGCGCGGCTGACCGGGACGCCGCCACCGCGGACCGGTCCACCGGGCGCGGTCGTCACCATGCCGGAGGGTGCCCACCGGTGCGCCTGCGCCTGCGCCTGCGCCTCGCCGGTCCGGGCCGGCTCCGGCTGGTGCCGCCGGTGCGGGAACCTCCGGCGGTAGCTCAGGCCAGGTGCGTCCGCGGGCGCTCCTGCCGCTCGCCGTCCACGGTCACGTCGACGCGCTCGTCGTAGAACGCGACCAGGCCCGCGATCCGCGCGACGGCGGTCGCCGGATGGTCGTAGGACCAGGCGAGGTCGTCGTACCGCCCTGCCGGCGTCCGCACCGACCAGTACCGGCTGGTCACGCCCTTGTAGGGGCACGCGGTCCGCGTCGACGAGGGTTCGAGGACCGCGGTGGCGACGGCGGTCGGGTCGAGGTAGGCGCGGGTCGGCAGGCCGGTCTCGAACAGCAGGACCGGGGCGTCGGACTCGGCGAGCAGCACACCGTCGAGCTCGACGCGCACCCGGCGCCGCGAGCGCAGCGCGTCGACGCGGACGTAGGGGCTGCGCGGGTGGACGTGCACCTCCTCGTCCTCCTCGAACCACGCGTCGAACGCGGCCCAGGTCAGTGCGAGCCAGTCCCCCTCGAGCCTGGCGTCCTCGACCCGGCGGTGTTCGGGATCGGCGGCCGGCGCGGCGGGGTCGACGTCGCCCGCGGGGATCACCCAGCGCGGGTACCAGGGGTGCTCCCAGAGGTAGCGGGCGTCGGTGGTGTCGACGACGACCCGCCCGCCGAGCAGCGCCCGAACCCGGCGCGGGCAGGGCTCGACGTGCCCGACGGGGACGGCGGGACCCGGGACGCCGATCATGGCCGGAACCGACCGGCCTGGTGCGCCTCGTCGATCCACGCCGCCGAGGCGTCCGCCGACGTCACGCGGCCGCCAGCGCGGCGAGATCGTCGGCGGCGGCCGCCACCGGCGGCAGCGCCAGCATCGCGCGCTGGGCGCGCCGCACCTCGGCGCGCACCGACCCGTCGGCGAGCACCGCCCGGCAGGTGGTGGTGACCTCACTCGCGTCCGACGCGGTCCGCCGCCCGAGTCCCAGCGCGCCGACGCGGTCGGCGTTGGCCACCTGGTCGCCGAACTGCGGCAGCACGACCATGGGGGTGCCGGTGCGGACGGCCTCGCGGATGCTGTTGTAGCCGCCGTGGGTGACGAGCAGGTCCGCGCACGCCAGCAGCAGCGGCTGGGGCACCCAGTCCAGGACGTGCACGTGGTCCGCCGGCGGCGGGCCGTCGGCCACGGGCAGCCCGCCGGTCGCGACGACCGCCTCGCAGTCCAGGTCGCCGAGCCCGTCGACGAGCGTGCGCAGCGCCCCGGACGGGTCGACCGGCGGCCCGTCACCCCCGCGCCCCGCCATCATCGGCAGCGCCGTCCCGATCGCCGCGAGCACCAGCGGGCGGCCCGCGGGCAGCTCGCCGATCCACGGGGGCAGGACGTCGCCGCGGGCGACCTCGTCGTCCTGGCGGTACGACCACGCCGGCGCGACACCCTCCGCCGCGAACGACCAGCCCGGCGGGAGGCAGTCGAGGCGGCCGTGGCGGTGGAGAGCGGCCCCCGTCACCGGCGCGAGGCCGAGATCGGCGCTCCGGGCCCGGAGCGCGTCGTCGAGGAGTGCCGGCCGCATCTGCTGGCCGCCGCTGGACGGCGCCGCGACGTGGGGGATGCGGCGCTCCTCGGCAAGCAGCAGCCCGGCGAGCTCGGTGCCGTCGCGCAGGACGAGGTCGGGCGCGAACCGCTCGGCGACGGGCCGCAGCGCCCGCACCGCGTCGGTGACGTGGGGGCCGGCGAACAGCAGCGGGACGACGGTGCCCATGTCCGGCGGGCCCTCCAGCTCGGCGAGCCGGGGACGCAGGGTCGCGACGGCCGCGCTCATCGGCGGCATGACGGTGGCGAGGTCGAGGCCGGTGAAGACGCCGGCGAGCTCCTCGGGGCACGCGACCAGCACCGCGTGCCCCGCGGCCGCGAGTGCGCGGGCGAACGGCAGGACGGCGCGGGCGTGGGAGGGCGAGCCGGTGACGGTGGCGAGGATCCGGGGTGCGGCCACGATCGCCGACGCTAGGCCCCTGAGCGTCGCTCTGCCGGTCAGCAGGGCACGTTGAGCGCGACCAGCGCCGCGGGCCCGTGCGCCGCCGGGCGGACGACGGTGCGCGCCGCGCCCTCGAGGCGTGGGAGGACGGTGCGGTAGTGGTCGAGCGGGATGCCGAGCAGATGGCACAGCAGCAGGCGCAGCAGCGTCTGGTGCGCGACGACGAGGACGCGGCCGTGTGGATGGTCGGCGAGCGCCTCGGTGATCACCGGCAGCGCGCGCTCGACGGCGTCGAGGCCCGTCTCGCCGCCGGGCAGCGGCGAGCTCGCCGGCTTTGCGAGGAACGCGGCGAGCGCCTCGGGGAAGAGCGTCTCCATCTCCTCGCGGGTGTGCCCGTCGCCCGCGCCGAAGTCGACCTCGACCAGCCGGGGGTCGGTGCCCAGCGGGAGGCCGGCGGCCCGGGCGGCGGGCGTGGCGGTGTGGACGGCGCGCTGCAGCGGCGAGCAGACCACCGCGTCGAGGCGGGCATCGGCCGCCCAGCGGGCGAGGGCCTCGGCCTGCCGGTGCCCGCCCGGGGCGAGCTCGACGTCGGACCGTCCGGCGTAGCGGTTCTCGGCGTGCCAGAGGGTTTCGCCGTGGCGCGCCAGGACGAGTTCGGTCACGCCGCCCACCATCCCCGGTCGACCAGCGCCGCCCGGAACCGGGCGCACCGGCGCTCCAGCGCCTCGTCCGGACGGGGCGTGATCTCCTCGGCCGCGTGCACCATCGCGGCTGCCGCCGCGACGACATCGGGGTCACCCCCGTGACCGTCGACACCGTCGGCGTCGACGCCGGCCCGCGCGAGCAGCGCGGCGCCGAGGGCGGGGTGGTCGTGGCGCGGCCGGCGGAGGGGCACGCCGAGGAGGTCGGCGCGGCGCTGGTTCCACCAGGCGTTGCGGGTGGCGCCGCCGGTGATCGTGCGCGGGCCGGAGACGTCGGCGCCGAGCGCGACGAGGTGCTCGAAGCACAGGCGCTCGACGAACGCGACGCCCTCGGCGACGGCGGCGAACGCGGTCCGCTCGCCGCGCGCCGCCACGAGCTCGGACAGCGGGCGGGGGTGGTCGCCGTCGAGCCAGAAGCCCTCGGCGTCGGGCACCGCGAACGGGAAGCGCTCGCCCCGCCCGCCCAGCGGATAGACGACCGGGAGGTCCCCGGGCGGGTCGTCGGCCAGCGACGCGGTGAGGGCGTCGAACCGCGCCGGGTCGAGGAGCTCGCCGAGCACGCCCGCGCCGGTGCTGGACGCGCCGCCCGGCAGCCACCACCCCGCCTGCGGGCCGCGGTGGCAGTAGACGGCGCCCGACGGGTCGTGCAGGAGCGCCTCGCTGACCCCCTTGAGCACCAGCGTCGTCCCGAGCACCGCGTTCCACGCCCCGGGCGTGACCGCGCCCGCGCCGAGCTGGGCGGCGCACCCGTCGGTGGTGCCCGCGACCACCGGGGTCCCGGTGCACAGCCCGGTCTCCGCCGCCGTGCGCGGGCCGACGCCCCCGAGCGGGGTGCCAGGCGGGACCACCGGGGGCAACCGGTCGGGGTCGAGCCCGAGCCCGGCGAGGACCTCGCCGGGCCAGCGGCCCTCGACGGGGTCGTACCCGGTCTTCAGCGCGTTGCCGGCGTCGGTGGCCACGGCCCGGCCGACCAGGGCCCCGGTGACCACGTCGACCTGGTGGCGCACGTGACCCCGGGGGTGTTCGGCGAGCATCGCCAGGACGGTCGGCAGAGCCCAGGTCGCGCCGATGCGGTGGCCCAGCCGGTCCCACGTCGCCGCCCCCGCCTCCTGGGCGCGCGCGGCGTGCGTGGCGCCGCGGTCGTCGTCGTACATCACCCCGGGACCGAGGAACGCGGCCTCCGGCCCGGGGCCGTCGGCGAGGACGACCGTGCCCGACGTGGCGTCCACCGCGATCCCGGCGACATTCCGCGGATCGACGTGGTCGGTGATCTCCGCGAGGACGGCGATCGACGCGTCGACCCACGAGCGCGGGTCCTGCTCGTGGCGCACACCGCGGCGGCCCCGCCCGCGGGTGCTCGCCAGCGGCCGCGCGGCCGACGCCCGGACGGTGCCGGTGCCGTCGGCCGCGAGACCGCGGACGCCCGAGGTGCCGATGTCGACCCCGATCCAGAGGCGGTGACGCACCCCCGTCACGCTGCCCGCGTGGCGCCCGCCGGTCGAGGGGCATCTGCGGCGCGCCGGACCTCGCCCGGGTCGACGTCCGAGCGGATCGTCAGCGCGAGGCCGGCGACGAGCAGGTACATGACGCAGTAGGCGATCGCGACCCCGCCGCCCCCGAAGAGCGGGAACAGGGCGGTGACGGTCAGCGGCCCGAGCAGCGCCGCGCCGCCGGCACCGGTGTTGAGGACCGCCAGCGCCGCGCCCTTGTCCTTCACCGCGACCATCGAGGGCATGAGCGCCGACAGCGGCACGAAGCCCGCGAGTACCACGCCGTAGACCGCACCGAGAACGGCCGTGACCAGCAGGTTCCCGGCCGCGACGCTGCCGAAGTACCAGAGCGGCGTGGCGACGGCGCAGCCCAGGCAGCCGAAGACGGTGACCGTGCGACGCCAGCCGAAGTGGTCGCCGAAGACCCCGAAGAAGAGGTTCGCACCGATGTTCGCGGCGTAGGCGACGGTCTGGACGATCGCGACCTGCTCGGTGGTCAGGAAGCCGCCGCCGGGCGCCGCGGGACCGAACGTGAACGGGAACATCGCGAAGAAGCCGTACTGGGGCGCGGTGTTGACCAGCCGCACGAAGAACCCGGAGATCGTGCGCTTGTCACGCCAGAGGATGTCGACGCCCTCGAGGAGGCGCCGGTAGCTGCGGGGGTTCTCGACGGTCTCGTCGGCGATGGGAGCGAGACCCGACGGGTGGGTCACGGCGAAGCAGCCGATCGCCGAGCCGATGGCCACGAGCACCAGCGAGAGCACGAGCGTGCCGTAGAGGCTGATCCCCAGCGGGCCCACGGCGATCGCCGCGACGGCGGCGCCGAGGGTGGGCAGGCCGCCGGTGAAGGCGAACCAGAACCAGCCGGCGGCCGATCCCCGCATCCTCGGGGCCGCGATCGTCTGGATCCACACGAGGAAGGCGAACGCGAACAACGGGTAGGCGAGCCCGCGGATCGCGTAGATCGTCGCGATGAGCCCCAGGCTCTGGGAGGGGATCGCGACGGCCAGGAAGAGGATCTCGAACACGATCCAGATCGCGGCGCCGAGCCACATGACCCGCCGTGGTCCCCAGATCGCCGAGAGCGTCCCGGAGAACCAGGACGCGACGAGCACGGCGACCCCGTAGAGCGTCACCGTGTAGAAGGACGCCTGGGCCCCGGAGAGACCGCCGCCGTCGGGTTGCTGCAGGTAGTCGGTGAGGTAGCTGACCTCGACGCCGTCGCCGATCATGAAGATCAGCACGCCGACGAAGCCCCAGCGCAGCGGACGGGGGATGCCCCATCGCTCGATGCCGGTCGGCCGGTGCTCGCTCGTCGCGTCCATGCGGTCCTCCCACGGGTGTGTGGCCGACCACATGTAACAGAAGAGATGTTAATTTCACAATACTGATAACGCCGATAGACGCTCAGCCGTGGCCCGGTGCCACCGTCACCGCGGTGTGCTCGCGCATCTCCGACAGCACGACGGGGTCGATCCCGGCGTCGACCACGACCGCGTCGAACGCGCTGACGGGGCGCAGCTGGTGCAGGGCGCGCCGCGGGCTCTTGCCGGAGTCCATCAGCAGCACCGAGCGGGCCGCCGCGTCGAGCATCGCCCGCTTGACCACCACCACCTCCTGCTCCTGGTGGTAGGTCATCGAGCCCGTCATCGAGGACGTCGAGACGACCGCGAGGTCCACGGCCATGGCCGCGATCGACTCGGTGCAGGCGATCCCGTTGAACGAGTCGTGGGTGCGCGAGTAGTCGCCGCCGAGGGCGATCAGGCGGATCTCGGGCATGCCCTTGAGCACGTCGATCGTGGGCAGGTAGTTGGTGACGACGGTCAGCGGCCCGACGTCGTCGAGCAGCTCGGCGAGGGCGAGGGCACTGGTCGAGTCGTCGAGCATGATCGACGACCCGGACTCCACGAAGTCGAGGGCCGCCCCGGCGATCGCGGCCTTCTCCGCCCGCCGGGTCGAGCGCCGGTACTCCGAGTGCGACTCGAACACCGACGTCGGCTGCGCCGAGACCCCACCCCGGTACTTGCGCACCAGGCCGCGGCGGGCAAGCTCGTCGACGTCCCGGTGGACGGTCATGAGGCTGACCCCGGTGAGCTCGACCAGCTCGGAGGAGGTCGCCGACCCCTGCGCGAGCAGGTGCTCGACGATGCGCTGCTGGCGCGTGTCCCGTGTCCGCCGGAGGCCGGTGTCCTTCTCCTGCTCCCGCACGTCTCCAGCATCCCGATCCGGCGGCCCCGCCGGGCACGACGCGCCCGACCGGACGAGGCGTCGTGGGAACGGCTTGCTGTGAGGCCCTTCACTCATCACATCCTTGATGTTAACTTCCCATTGTCGATGGGAGGAGACATCCGATGGACGCCTCACCGCCGGACCCAGCGCTGCGGGCCGTCGTGTTCGACCTGGACGGCGTGCTGCTCGAGAGCGAGCACCTCTGGGAGGAGATGTGGGTCCGCTACGCCGAGCGCTTCGGCGCGCACTGGACCGCCGAGGACACCGACCGGGTGCAGGGCATGAGCGCACCGGAGTGGTCCGCCTACCTGGCCAGGCGCGCGGGGGGCCGCGAGAGCGCGCAGGAGTGCGAGCGGGCGGTCGTCGACGACATGGTCGGTGCGCTCGACGCCGGCCGCATGGAGCCCTACGAGGGGGCGGTCGCCATGGTCCGCGACGCCGCCGAGCGCGCGCCGGTCGGGCTGGCGACCTCGGCGGCGCGCCGGCTCGTCGACGCCGTGCTGGACCGCCACGACCTCACCACCTCGTTCACCGCGACGGTGTCGAGTGCCGAGGTCGCGCGCGGCAAGCCCAGCCCCGACGTCTACGCGGAGGCCGCCGCCCGACTGGGCGTCGACCCGACGCACTGCGTGGGCGTCGAGGACTCCAGCAACGGCCTGCGCGCGGCGCACGCCGCGGGGCTGACCGTCGTCGCCCTGCCCAACCCGACCTACCCGCCGAAGAGCGACGCCCTCGCGCTGGCCACCACGGTGGTCGACGGCGTCGCGGGCGCGCGGGCGGCGGTCCTGGCCCTGTTGGAGGGTCGCGCCGCCGATCTTTCCTCCGACCGCTCCTCCATGGCCCCGGGAGCCACCCGATGACCACCATCCCGAGCACACGCCCCGCCACCCTCACCGACCCCGCCACGTTCAAGACGCGCTGGGTGGACGGCCTCGTCGCCGCCTACGGGCGCACCGTCCGCCGCGCCCCCGACGCCCACGGCGTCATCGCCCGCCACGCCCCGACCGCCGGCAAGGTCGCGGTCGTCATCGGCGGCGGGTGCGGCCACTACCCGGCCTTCGCCGGCCTGGTCGGCCCGGGGTTCGCCGACGCCGCCGTGGTCGGCGACGTCTTCACGAGCCCCAGTGCCGAGCAGGTCTACCGGACGGCCGCGGCCGTCGACGGCGGCGCCGGCGTGCTGTTCAGCTACGGCAACTACGCCGGCGACGTCATGCACTTCGGGCTCGCGGCGAGCCGCCTCGCGGCCGAGGGCGTCGACTCGCGCACCGTGGTCGTCACCGACGACGTGGCGAGCGCGGCCCGCGTGGCCGACCGGCGCGGGGTCGCCGGCGACTTCGTGGTGTTCAAGGTCGCCGGGGCCGCCGCCGCCCGCGGGGACGACCTCGCGACGGTGGCCGCGCTCGCCGAGCGCGCCAACGCGCGGACCCGGACGTTCGGCGTCGCCTTCGACGGCTGCACGCTCCCGGGCCAGACCGAGCCCCTGTTCACCGTGGACCGCGGCGCGGTGGAGCTCGGCCTGGGCATCCACGGCGAGCCCGGGGTGCGCAGCGCCGACGCCATGGACGCCCACGAGCTCGCCGACGTGCTGGTCGACCAGCTCCTCCCCGAGCTGCCCTCCGGCGGCGACGGGCGGGTCGCGGTCATCCTCAACGGGCTCGGCTCCACCGCCTACGAGGACCTCTTCGTCACCTACTCCCGCGTGCACGCCCGCCTGCTCGACGCCGGGCTGTCGCCGCACCGCCCGGAGGTCGGCGAGCTCGTCACGTCGATGGACATGGCCGGGCTCTCGCTGACCCTCGTGCCGCTCGACGACACGCTCGCCGAGCTCTACGACGCCCCGTGCGAGACGCCGGCGTTCCAGCTCACGGCGGGCGGCACCCTCGCGGGCCGCGCCCCCGACACCGTCCCCGAGGCCGAGCGCCGCCGCCCGTCCGTCGCCCCGGACCTCGCCGACACCGACCCCTCGGCCGGCGGCGTCGCCGGTGCGGCGCTCACCGCCGCACTCGGCGCGGTCACCGAGCACGAGGACGAGCTCGGCCGGCTCGACGCCGTCGCCGCCGACGGCGACCACGGCCAGGGCGTCGTGCGGGGCATGCGCGCCGCGGTCGCCGCCGCGCGGACCAGCGGTGCGGACGGCGACACGGCCGCCGAGGTCGGCACGGCCCTGCTCGCCGCGGGCACCGCGCTCGCCGACGCCGCGGGCGGCGCGTCCGGAGCCCTGTTCGGCCTGTTGCTCACCGAGACCGGGCGCCGGCTGCACGCGGCGCCGGTGATCGACACCGCCGTCCTTGCCGCGGCCTTCGGCTCCGCGCAGGACGCGGTCACCGAGCTCGGCGGGGCCCGCCCCGGTGACAAGACGATGGTCGATGCGCTCGACGCCGCCACCGCCGCCCTGCGCGGCGCCGCGGACCGGTCGGTCGGCGTGGCCGCCGCCTGGCGCGAGGCCGCCGACGCCGCGCACGACGCCGCCCGGGCGACCGCCGAGCTGACCCCCTCGGTGGGGCGGGCCGCCCGTCTCGGCGACCGCGGTCGCGGCAGCCCCGACCCCGGGGCGACGTCACTGGCGCTGATGCTCGACGCGGCCGCCACCGAGATCGCCGCGCGGTGTGGGGAGGACCGATGACCGGCATGCGGATCGCGGTGGCCGCCGACCACGCGGGCGTGGCGCTCAAGAACGTGCTCGCCGACCAGCTCCGCGACGACGAGCGCGTCGCCGACGTCGTCGACTTCGGCGTCCCCGACGAGGCCGACGACCGGGCCTACCCGGTGCTCGGGCTGGCCGCGGCGCAGGCCGTCGCCGAGGGACGGGCCGACCGCGCGGTGCTCGTCTGCGGCACCGGGATCGGCATGGCGATCTCGGCCAACAAGGTCGAGGGCATCCGCGCGACGGTCGCCCACGACAGCTACTCCGCCGAGCGCTCGGTGCGTTCCAACGACTGCCAGGTGCTGTGCCTGGGCGGCCGGGTCATCGGCCCCGAGCTGGCGAAGAAGATCGTGGCGGAGTGGCTGGGCTACTCGTTCGACCCCTCGTCGGCGAGTGCGGACAAGGTCGCCCACATCACCGAGTTCGAGCGGGCGGGAGGGGCCGCCTGATGCGCGTGCTCGCCGCCGGCGACCACTTCGTCGCCCCCGATCTCTTCGAGTCCGCCCTGCGCGCGGAGCCGGGGCTCGCCGGGGACCTCGAGGTCGCCCACCTGACCAGCGGCTGGCCCGCCGAGCCCTTCGGGCCCGTCGGCTCCGGCGACTCCGTCGTCGACGAGGCCTCGGGCACCGAGGACGAGCTCGTCGCGGCGCTCGAGGGCGCCCGGATCTGCCTGACCCAGATGGCGCCGTTCACCGCCCGGGTCTTCGACGCCCGCCCGGAGCTGGAGATGGTCGCGGTCTGCCGCGGCGGCCCGGTCAACGTCGACCTCGACGCGGCCGACCGCGCCGGCGTGGCCGTCGCCCAGGCGCCGGGGCGCAACGCCGCCGCGGCCGCCGAGTACGCGGTCGCGATGATCCTCGCGGCCGCTCGCCACGTCCCCTACGCCGACGCCGAGCTGCGCGACGGCCGCTGGCGCGGCGACCTCTACGCCTACGACCGTGCCGGGCTCGAGCTCGCCGGCGCCACCGCCGGGCTCGTCGGCTACGGCGCCATCGGCCGGATCGTGGCCCGGGTGCTGCGCGCCTTCGGCGCCGAGGTGCTCGTCGCCGACCCCTACGCCGACCAGGCGACCGCGGCGGCGGACGGCGTCCGGCTCGTCGCGCTCGACGAGCTGCTGCGCGCGAGCTCCGTGGTCAGCCTGCACGCGCGCCTGAGCGAGGAGACGCGCGGGCTCGTCGGCGCGCGCGAGCTCGCGCTGCTGCCGCACGGCGCCGTGCTGGTCAACACCGCGCGCGGCGGCCTGCTCGACCACGCCCCGCTGCCCGACGCCCTGCGCTCCGGACGGCTCGGGGCGCTGGCCGTCGACGTGTACGACGTCGAGCCACCGCCCGAGGACTGGCCGCTGCGCGGCCTGCCGAACGTCGTGGCCACCCCGCACCTCGCGGGGGCCACCCGCCAGACCGCCCACCGCGCCGCCGCCATCGCGGCCGGCGAGGCCGGGCGCCACCTGCGCGGCGAGCCGCTGGCGCACCCCGCCAACGCGGTCGCCCGCCGCGTCACCGAGGAGGTCGTCTCATGATCGTCGGAGTGGACGTCGGGACGTCGATGACCAAGGCCGATGCCTACGACGAGGACGGGCGCAAGCTCGCCAGCGCCGAGCGCGCCTCCCGCCTCGAGCAGTACCCGGACGGGCGCGTCGAGCAGGACCTCGAGGACGTCGTCGCCTCGGTCGCCGACGTCGTGCGCCGCGTCGTCGCCGACGCCGGCCGCCCCGTCCGCGCGCTGGCGCTGACCGGCCAGGGCGACGGGCTGTGGCTGCGCGACGCGAACGGTGCCGCGGTCCGCCCGCCGATCTCGTGGCTCGACGACCGCGCGGGCGACGTCGTGCGCCGCTGGCAGGACGACGGCACCGTCGCGGAGGTCTACCGCCGCACCGGCGTCGGGCTCTTCCCCGGCTGCCACGCGCCCTTGCTCGTCGCCCTCGGGCGCGACGAGCCGGAGTCGCTCGAGCGTGCCGCCGTGGCCGGCTACTGCGTCGACGCGCTCGTCCAGCGGCTCACCGGCGTCGTCACCGTGGACGCCTCCGACGCCTCGCTGCCGTTCCTGGACGTCGCCGCCCGCCGGTACGACGACGGCGCCGTCGAGGCGTGCGGGCTGGCCGACCGCCGGCACCTGCTCGCCGAGCCCGCGCCGCCGGGGACCGTGCTCGCCCTCGACCGCCGCGGCGCCGAGATCACCGGGCTGCCGGAGGGCACCCCGGTCACCGGCGGGCCGTTCGACCTGCCCGCCTGCGCCGTCGGCGCCGGCCTGTCGGCGCCGGGCGACGGGCTGCTGATCGTCGGCACCACGCTGGCCTGCGAGGTCTTCACCGACACCGTCGAGGTCGACGAGCTGCCCGAGCCCGCCGGGATGTGGCTGTGCACCCCCGAGCCGGACCGGTGGCTGCGCGCGATGCCCGCCATGGTCGGCACCGCCGGGCTGGACTGGCTGCTCGAGTTCATGGGCGTCGGCATCGACGCGCTCGGCGAGCTGCTGGCCGGAACCCGCCCCGGCGCCGGCGGGGTGTCGGCGCTGCCGTTCCTCGCGGCGTCGGGGGAGCGGGCGCCGTTCGTCGACACCCGGGCGCGCGGGCAGATCGAGGGCGTCACGCTCTCGACCGGCCGGGGCGACGTCGTGCGCGCCGTCTGCGAGGGCATCGCCTACACCGCGCGGCACTGCTTCGAGCGGGCCGCGTCCTCGGCCGGCGTCGAGGGCCGGCTGGTCGCGTGCGGCGGCGGGGCCCGCTCCGGGCCGTGGGCGCAGATCTTCGCCGACGTGCTCGACCGGCCGCTGACCGTGCCCGACGACCCGGGCCTCGGCACCCGCGGAGCGGCCGTCACCGCGGTCCGCGCGCTGGGCGACGACCTCGACCCCGGGGCCTGGGCCGCCCCGTCCCGGACGGTCGAGCCGAGCTCGCAGGCCCGCGTCGCCTACGCCGACGGATACCTGCGCTACCGCGCCCACGTCGACACCGCGCGCGACTTCTGGGCCCGGCAGGCGCAGGGGTTCCGTCGCTCCGACATGGTCGCCGAGCCGCAGGCGGTGTCGGCTTAGGGGTTCCCGGCGCGCGGGGCGGGCGCCGGGATCGTCAGCACGCGCCCCGTCGCCGGCCCGCCGAAGGGGTCCTGCGGGTTGAGGTGCGCCGCCATGACGTGCAGGGTCCGGCCGTCCTCGCCGCCGAGCATGCAGGCGAACGGGTTGGGGTCGATCTCGACGCGGTGGTGATCTCGCCGCCGTCGCGGACGCGGACCAGGATGCCGCCGGGGATGTCCATGCCGCCGGTCGAGGTCCAGATCGCGCCCTCGGCGTCGATCGTGATCCCGTCCGGGCTGAGGCGCTCGGCCCCGGTGCGGCGCCCGGACAGGGAGCCGTCGGCCTCGATGTCGAAGGCGACGAGCGTGCCGGCGAGGGAGTCGGCGAGCACGAGGGTCCGCCCGTCCAGCTCACCACGAACGGTTCTCCTGCGATCGACCGGCTCGACTGTGACGGCGGTCACCAAGGGATCGGACGACCGTCGCGGGTGAACGTGCCGGTCGGGCCGTCGGATGGGAGGTCGACGGCCCACAGGATGCTGTCGACACCCTCGTCGAGCGGGCGCCCGCCGGGGCCGCCCATGTCGGTGGCGACCCAGCCGGGGCAGACGGCGTTGACGAGCACCCCGCCTCGGCGCAGGTCGGCGGCGAGCTTGACGGTGAGCATGTCGAGCGCCGCCTTGCTGACGGCGTAGGCGGGGGTGCCGCCGGCGCCGTCCGTCTCGCCGAACGAGCCCGACCCGCTGGACACCATGACGACGCGCGCGCCGCGGCGGAGCAGGTCCGCGCAGGCCACGGTCGTGCGCCAGGCGCCGAGGGTGTTGACCGCGAGGGCCTCCTGGGCGATCGCGAGGTCCGCGCCGATCGCCGTCTGGAAGGTGTCGTAGTGGACCGCGGCGTTGTTGACCAGGATCTCCAGGTCGCCGTGGTGCTCGCGGATCCAGTCGGCGAGGTCGTCGACGGAGTCCTGACGGGCGACGTCGAGCTCGCGGACGACGACGTTGTCCATCCCCCGGGCTGCGCGTTCTCCCTTGTCGAGGTCGCGGGCGCCGAGCACCACGGGATGTCCCCGCTCGGCGAGGCGGCGCACCACGCCGAGGCCGAGGCCCCGGTTGGCGCCGGTGACGACGGCGAGGCCGCGGTTCTCTGCTGAGCTCACCCGACGGATCGTGACGTCTGTTCCCCCACCCGGGCAACGAAGATCGGTTGTCCACCGCCGACCGTGGGAGGCTCGGGGGCGTGAATGCGGCGGGGCGGGAGCCCGGTCCGGGGGAGATCCGGGCCCCGGCCGGCCTCGACGACGAGGCCGACCGCTGGCTGGTGGGCCGGGCCCGCAGCGGCGACCGTGGCGCGTACGAGGAGCTCGTGCGCCGCCACCGCGATCGGATCTACCGGATCGCGCTGCGCATGCTCGGCAGTGCCGCCGACGCCGACGACGTCGCGCAGGAGGTCGTCATCCAGCTCTGGACGGCTCTGTCCGGCTTCGCGGGGACGTCGACGTTCACGACCTGGCTCTACCGCGTCGTCGTCAACCGGTGCCTGAACCACCGCCGCAGCCAGCGGTCCCACCACGAGCTCGCCGACGCCGATCACCCGCCGGTGGCGGGGCCGGAGAGCCGGGTGCTCGCGGGCGAGGAGCTGCAGGCCGGGCTGCGGGCGATCAGCGGACTGCCCGAGGATCAGCGGGTGCCCCTGGTCCTGGTGCAGCTGGAGGGCCTGTCGTACCGCGAGGCGGCGGTGGTCACCAAGACCAGCGAGGCCACGGTCCGCGGGCGGCTGGCCCGGGCCCGCGCCACCCTGATGTCCGAGATGAAGGACTGGACATGACCTCCACCGACGCCCGGCTGCCCTGCGGGCGTGACACCGACGCGCTCGTCGCGCAGGTCGCGGACGGCGCGGCGGAACGCCGGGACGCCCACCAGCGCGAGTGCCCCCATTGCCAGGCCGCGCTCGCCGAGTTCGACCGGTTGTGGGCGCCGGTCCGGGCCGTCGCCGACCACCGCCCGCGGGCGCCCGAGGGCCTGCTCGACGAGGCGATGCGCCGGATTCGCGGGGTGGCCGCCGACCCGGAGTTCGGGACCATCTCCGACGACCGCGGCCGGACCCGGATCAGCGCCCACGCGGTCGAGTCGCTGGCGCGGCACCTCGCCGCGCGGGTGCCGGGCGTGCGGGTGGCTCTGAGCAGGCTCGTCGCCGCGGGCGGCGGACCGGAGACGAGCATGATCGGCGGCCCCGAGGTGACGGCGGGCGTGGCGGGCTCGTCGACCGTCGTCTCGATCACGCTGGCCGCCGACCTGGGCGAGGACCTCGTCGCGCTCGGTGCGCGGATCCGGGCGGCGGTCGCCGACGGGATCCGGGCCTCGACAGGGCTGGAGCCGGTGGCGGTGCTCGTGCACGTGGACGACGTGCTGCTGTAGTCCCCGGCGTCACCGGATCAGCAAGATCCGGTTTCGTGCAGCGAGTGCTTCGCTCAGCGAGACGTTCGCGCCGGCAATCCGGAGCTGGCCCGCGAACGCGCCGCGCCGCAAGTCGCCGGCCCACGACGACCTCGGCGTGTCGCGCATCGAGGATGTGGCGATCCTGGCGTCAGACGCCAGCGATGCCGCATCGCTCGTACTCCGCGAGCCTCCGGGCTGCTACGCGCGCGGGTTGTGGCAGCGCTCCCCGATCGGTCCGAGCACCGGCTTGATGTCGATCACCGGCGTGCCGTCGACCGCCTCCAGGTCGGACACGCTCAGATCCGTGCCCTCGATCGAGAGCACGCGGACCTCGTGCAGACCCAGGGGATTGGGGCGGTCGGGGGAGCGGGTGGAGAACACACCGGTCTCGGGCGACGTGCCGTCGTTGCGCGGGTGCACGCGCAGCGTGTCCCGGTCGGCCCGGTCGAGCCAGGTGATCAGCAGGACCAGGTCGCCGACGGCGAGGTCGCGCAGGGCCGGGGCGAGGTCGGGGTCGAGGCGCACGACGGCGTCGGGACCGCCCTCGTCGCCCTGGCGGGGCGCCTCGGACCGGTCGACCAGCGGCGAGGACACGTGCCCCAGCACGCGCAGGACGGGGGATGACTCGACCACCCACTCACCGTAGGCCCCGACGTACCCTTCGGCGGTGCCCCGCGTGACGTCCCCCCGTGCCGAGGCCACCGCCGCGACCCGGGCCGGGCTGGTGGAGGCGGCCACCACGCTCTTCGCCGACCGCGGGTTCACCGAGACCTCCATCGACGACGTCGCCGCCGTCGCGGGCATGACCAAGGGGGCGGTCTACCACCACTTCGCCGGCAAGGCCGCTCTGTTCGAGGCCGTGTTCGCCGCCCGCGAGACCGAGGTGCACGAGCGGCTGGCGCAGGCGCTCGAGGACGCCCCGGACCTCCTCACCGGCGCCCGCACCGCGCTCGCGACCTTCCTCGAGTCCTGCAGCGAGCCGCGCTACGGGCGGATCGTCTTCCGCGACGGTCCACTGGCGCTCGGGTGGGAGCGCTGGCGCGAGTGCGAGCGCGACTACGCCTACGCGTTCATCGCCCGGGTCCTGGACGGGCTGGCCCGTGAGGGGAGCCTCGTGCGCCCGCCCGGCCCGTCCTATCCGACGCTCGTGCTGGGCATGCTCTCGAGTGCGGGCCAGCTCCTGGGCCAGGCACCGCCCGAGCAGCACCCCGCGCTGCGCGAGGAGCTGCTCGGCTTCTTCGACCAGGTGCTCACCGGGATGACACGGTCCTAGGGGGCCGGCTCCCGGAGCTGCCGCAGCGCGACGGTCGTCCCGTCGGCGGTGTGCCGGATGGCGACGCTGTCGACGCTGCGGTGCATGAGCACGAAGCCGCGCCCGCGCCGGGCGTGCGAGCCCGGGGCGGCCGGCTCGGACCCCTCGGACCACCGGCCGTGGTCGGTCACGCGCACGTTCACCGCGTCCTCCTCGCACCACAGGGTCAGCTCCACCGTGCCCTCGGTGTCGTCCGGGTAGGCGTGCTCGCACGCGTTCTCGACGGCCTCGGAGACCGCGGTCAGGACGCGCTCGCGCGCCTCCTGCCCGATGTCGAGCCCCGCCAGCCACTCCCGGGCCTCGTGCCGCATGCGCTGGGTCTCGTCGACGCGGGCCGGGTGCACCGCCCGTGCGAACTCCACTGCATCCCTCATGGTTTCCCCGTCCCCCGCCCCCGGTCGTCGCGTGTCGGGGAGGTCCGGTCTCCGCCCCCTCGGTCACGACGCGGTCATGCCCCGACACGGTGTCCCCACCGTGCGCGCCGATCACCGGAGAGGTCGACCACCAAGCGCGCGAACGGTCCGTCCGGCGCGACCGGCGGGTGAACGGTCGGCAACGACCGTCGTCCCACGTCCGGCCGGGTGAACGACCGCCGTGACATCCGGGTGTACCGATCTCCTCCGTACGGCCCTCAGCGGAGGAGTGTGTCCGAGATGATCTTCCGTTGAATCTCCGAGGTGCCCTCGAAGATGGTCGTGAGACGGGCGTCGCGCCAGTAGCGCTCGACCGAGTGCTCCGTGGTGTAGCCGTTGCCGCCGAAGATCTGCAGCGCGTCGCTCGTGACGCGTTCGGCCGTCTCCGAGGCGAACAGCTTGGCCGACGACGCCGCGACGTCACCCCCGGGCGCGCGCTCGTCGAGCAGCCACGCCGCGTGCCACCACAACGTGCGGGCGGCCTCGACGGCCGCGGACATGTCGGCGAGCTTGTGACGTAGGGACTGCTGGTCGGCGATCGGGTGACCGAACTGCTCGCGGCGGCGGCTGTAGGCCACTGCGTCCTCCAGCGCCCCGCGGGCGAGCCCCACGGCGCGGGCCGCGGTCTGCACCCGGGCGGTGCCCAGCCAGCGCAGGCTGTCCTTGAAGCCCTGGCCCTCGGCCTGCCCGGTGTCCTGCAGGGCCTCGGCGGGCAGCCGCAGGCCGTCGAGCTGCAGCTCCCAGGTCGTCAGGCCGAAGTAACCGATCTTGTCGATCGGCGTGCCGGTGACGCCGTCCGGGAAGCTCCCGCGCTCCTTGGGCACGAGGAACAGCTCGAGGCCGTCGGAGCGGCTCTCACCCTCGCCGGGCGGGCGCGTCCGGGCCAGCAGGTGCAGGAAGTCGGCCGAGAGCGCGTGGCCCACCCACCGCTTGGTGCCCTCGACGACCCAGCCGTCCTCGGTGCGGGTAGCCGTGCACTCGACGCCCGCGAGGTCGGAACCGGCGTGCGGCTCGGAGAACGCGATCGCCCCGACCCAGTCGCCCGCGGCGCTCGCGCGCAGCAGCTCGGCGCGGCGACGCGGGTCGGGCGAGGCGCAGCCGGTGCCGTTGCCGCGAGCGATGATGCTGCCGACGCTCATCCAGGCGCGGGCGAGCTCCTCGGAGACGAGGCAGTACTCGAACACCCCGAGACCCTGCCCGCCGTGCTCGGCGTCCACCAGGATCCCGAAGAACCCCAGCTCGCCGAGACGGTCGAGCAGCGACGCCGGAATGTCCTCGCGCCGCGGGTCGAGCTCGTCGGCGACCGGAAGGACCTCCTCCATGGCGAAGGCCCGTGCGGTCTGCTGCAGCGCCCGGCGCCCGGGGGTCAGGGCCAGTGCGTCGGACGGGGCCGCGGTGGTGACCTCACCCAGCCCGCGACGCTTCCAGGTCGGTGCCTCGGTCGAGCTCACTGCTGCGCTCCCGTCGCCTCCACGCACAGCGTCCAGAGGGCGGCCCGCGCCTGGGGCGTCTCGGCGCCCCGGGGGAGGTAGTGGGTGGGGCGCGGGGCCCGGTCGTGCCAGAACACCCCGGTGCTGTGCCCGGCCTCGGCGGCGGCCTGCAGCCACACGGCCGTGTCGGCGCCCTGCTCGTCGGTGCGCAGCAGGGGACCGGTGACGCGGTGGAACCCGGGCATCGAGCTCGCGACGCCGGGGGTGTCGGCCCAGCCCGGATGCATGCTGTGGACGACGATGCCGTCGCTCGCGAGGTCGTCGGCGAGCAGCTCGGCGAGCACCACCTGCATGCGCTTGGTCCGCGCGTAGGCCGCGCCGCCGGAGTAGGTGCCGCAGCGGAACTCCGGGTCGTCGGTGGGCAGCGACGCGGTGTACATCCCGCCGGAGGACACGAGCACGACCCGCGACGGCGAGGTCGGCGACGCCGCGGCGCGCAGCACCGGGCGCAGTCGGCGGGTCAGCAGGAACGGCCCGAGCACGTGGGTGGCCAGCGCCAGTTCGTGGCCGTCGGCGGTCTCGGTGCGCTCGGGGGGCATGACGCCTGCGTTGTGCACGAGCCCGTGCACCGCCGCCTCGCGGTCGCGGACCTCCGCGGCGTAGCGGCGCACGTCGGCGAGCGACGACACGTCGCACTCGGCGACGTCGACGACGGCGTCCGGGTGCTCCGCGCGCAGGGCGGCGCGCGCCTGCTCGCCCCGGGCGCGGTCGCGCACCACGAGCTCGACCCGGGCGCCGAGCGCCACGAGCCCGCGCGCGGTGGCGGCGCCGAGTCCGCCGGAGGCGCCGGTGACGAGAATCGTCCGGCCGTCGAGGCTGCCGGCCCGCAGCGTGTCCCAGCCGGCACGCCGCGCGGCGTAGCCCAGCCGGGAGTAGCCGGGCAGGACCAGACGGTCGAGCGCCGCGTCGACCAGGCGGGGAAGTTGCACGGAGGGCAGGCTACGCAGGACCACGTCCCGGGGCTCCCCGGAACGAGCGGACAAAGATCACGCGAACGGTCACGGCGGGCAGACCGTGCCCTGCTGGGGAAGGTTGCCGTCGCGCAGGTAGCCGGCGACGGCGGTGCGGACGCACGGGGTGGCGGGGAAGGCACCGTGACCCGCGCCGAGCCAGGTCACCAGGCTCGCGGACCCGAGCTGGTTCGCGGCGCGCTCGCTGCCCGGCAGCGGGGTGATCGGGTCGCCGCGCGTGCCGAGCACCAGCGACGGCGGCCCGGTGGCCCCACCCGGCGGCGGGACCTCGGTCGGCACCGGCCACGAGCTGCACAGCAGCGCGTCGTGCGCGAAGTACGCCCCGAACACCGGGTCGGCGGCCCGTGCCTGGCCCGCGTCCCGGGCGACCTGGTCGAGCGTGGGCCGTTCGGTGGTGTCGTTGCAGGTCAGGAGGACCCCGGCGTCGAAGCCACCGCCGTCGGCCTCCTCCGGCGCGAGCAGGTCGAGCACCCCGGTGGCGTCGCCCTCGCCGGCGGACGCGATCGCGGCGGCGAGCGCGGGCCAGCGGGTCGGCTCGCCGAGCCCGGCGACGAGCGCGCGGGTGGCGGTGCCGTCGGTGACGCGCCGGCCGCCCGACCCGGCCAGGGGCGCCGCGTGCAGGTTGGTGAGGATGCCGGCGACCGCCCCCGCCGGGTCGGGGCCGAGCGGGCAGTCCGGGCGGGCGGTGCAGTCGGCGGCGAAGGTGTTGAGGGCCTCCCGCGCGGCGGTGGCGCGCTCGCGGGCGCGCTGGGAGAACGAGGTCGTCGCGTCCGGGGCCCCGTCGAGCACCGTGCGGCCGACCGCACCCGGGTACTGCCGTGCCCACGTCGCGGCGACCCCGGCACCCTCGCCGACGCCCATGACGTGCATCCGCTCGACCCCGAGGCTCGCCCGCACCTCCTCGAGGTCCTCGGCGTCGACGGCGGTGCGGAAGTCGGTGAGGGAGTTCTCGAGCACCTGGGTGCACGTACGGGCTGCGGCCGCCGCGGCGTCACGCATCCCGGTGAGGGAGCCCGGGTCGGCCGCCACCGGGTCGGCGTCGACCAGCGCCTCGCGCACCGAGGGCGTGATGCAGTCGACGGGCTCGGAGTTGCCGGTGCCGCGCAGGTCGACGCCGTAGAGCGCGGTGCCCGCGAGCACCGGCTCCGGCGCCGTCGCGGCGAGCCGGATCGCGCGGTCGCTGCCCGTCGGGCCGCCGGCCTCGCCGACCACGGCGATCGGGATCGGGCCGCCGGGCGGCAGCGGGCCGATGCTGACCTGCAGGACGCCCACCTCCGTGCGCGAGGACCCGCCGCCGCCGACCGCGACACTCTGGCAGCCGAAGCGCAGATCCCGGCCGCCGAGGTCGGCGGGGGCGAGCGTGCCCCGGATCTCGGCGGTGCAGTCGATGAACCCGGCGGCGGCCGCCGGGGCGGGCACCAGTGGCGGGAGCAGCGAGGGCGCCGGGCCCGGCGTGGACCCCTCCGGTGCGGGCTCCGCCGTCGGCGGCTCGTCGACGATCGTGGCGATCGGTGGTCGCTGCGACGGCCCGACCGCGCACGCGCCCAGCAGGGCGGCGCCCAGCACGACGACGAGAGCGCCTCTGAGAGGTCGGGGCACGCAACGCTCCTCGAGCCGGACGAGTTGACGGACGGGTGATCCGCCGGGGGCCTACCCCGCGAGTCTGACGGCCACGGGTGGCGTCCTGGTGAGGCCCCTCCGACGGGCCGGCTCCCCTCTCGGCGTGCTCCCCTTGCTGCTCCGAACCTGCGGGGGATGATGCTCCCCGTGGACCTGCCCGTCATGCCGCCCGTGGCCCCGATGCTGGCCAAGGCCGTCCCGGAGATCCCCACCGGGCAGCACTACGAACCGAAGTGGGACGGCTTCCGGTCGGTGGTGTTCCGCGACGGCGACGAGGTCGAGATCGGCAGCCGCAACGAGAAGCCGATGACCCGCTACTTCCCCGAGCTCGTCGAGGCCGTCCGGGCCGCGCTCCCGCCCCGGAGCGTCATCGACGGGGAGATCGTCGTCGTCGACGCCGAGGGCACCGGGCTGGACTTCGAGGCGCTGCTGCAGCGCGTGCACCCGGCCGCCTCGCGGGTGAGGAAGCTGTCCGTCGAGACCCCGGCCCACTTCGTCGCGTTCGACCTGCTGGCCCTCGGCGACGAGGATCTCACCTCCCGCCCCTTCACCGAGCGCCGCGCCCGCCTGGCCGAGGTCGTCGGGGGCCTGGCGCGCCCCGACATCCACCTGACGCCGATGACCGAGGACCTCGACACGGCCGAGGAGTGGTTCGAGCAGTTCGAGGGCGCCGGGCTCGACGGGCTCATCGCCAAGAAGGCGGACCTGACCTACCAGCCCGACAAGCGGGTCATGAGCAAGATCAAGCACGAGCGCACCGCCGACTGCGTCGTCGCCGGTTACCGGGTCCACAAGTCCGGGCCCGACGCGCTGGGCTCGCTGCTGCTCGGGCTCTACACCGAGGACGGCTCGCTGCAGAGCATCGGCGTGATCGGCGCCTTCCCGATGGCCAGGCGCAAGGAGCTGTTCACCGAGCTCCAGCCGCTGGTCACCTCGTTCGAGGGCCACCCCTGGGCCTGGGCGGCGCAGGAGGAGGGCACCCGCACGCCGCGCGAGGCCGAGCACAGCCGGTGGAACGCGCAGAAGGACCTGTCGTTCGTGCCGCTGCGCCCGGAGCGCGTGGTCGAGGTCAAGTACGACCACATGGAAGGCGTCCGCTTCCGCCACACCGCGCAGTTCAAGCGCTGGCGCCCGGACCGCGACCCGGCGTCCTGCACGTTCTCCCAGCTCGACCGGCCGGTGCGGTTCGACCTCGCCGAGGTGCTCACCGCTCGTTGACCCGCCGAGGCGGGTCGACGGTCGGCGCTCCTTCGTCGCGCTGCCCGCCGCGGCGGTGGCAGCGCGGTGGCTACTCCACCCGCGCCGGCGTCGGCGACGCGCTGGCGTCGAGCTCCAGGCGCACGGCCGTCGGCAGTGCGGACACGGCGAACGCCTCGCGGGCGCGGGCGAGGACCCGGCCGTCGAGATCGGCCCACACGTCGCGGACGTCGGTGCCCTCCACCAGCGTCAACGCGATGCGCAGCGCGGGCTTCTGCGGTGTCCCGACGAGCCGGACGCGGGCCCGGCTCACGCCGTCGATCGTCTCGGCGTCGTGGCGCACGGCGTCACAGATCGCGGCGTGCTCGACGGTGAGCCGCTGCCCGGGCAGCTCGGAGAGCGACACGTCGGGCCGAGGCTCGGGACGCAGGGAGCGCAGCGTCCACCAGACGCCGACGACGAACAGCACGAGGCCGGCGCCGATCGCGATCCAGCGGGTGGCCGAGACGTGGGTCGACACCCAGGACACGGCGATCGGGTCGATCAGCGGGCGACCCGCGCGGTTGGTCCCGAACACGCCGTAGCTCACGAGCAGCGCGAGCACCGACGTGACGACGAGGACGAGGCCGAGCAGCAGGGTGAGCGTGCGGTCGCCCCCGGCGGACCGGGCGACGGCCTTGCGGGAGCGGCGGCTCACTTGACCCCCTTGGTGGTGGTGACCGACACCGCGACCCGCGGGCGCCGCGCCAGGGGCAGCCGGACGAGCAGCTCCTCGACGCGGTCGCGCACCGCCGTCCGGACCCCCTCGGCGGGGTCGAGGGTCGCGGCCTTGACGGTGATCTTCGACGACGACGCGACCACGGACGCGGAGACGACGTCGTCGTGCGAGCGGACCTCGTGGCCCACGGCGCGGGCCAGTGAGCGCGGCGAGGTGGTGACCGTCACCTCGGGGACCGGGTCGGCCAGGAACACGTCGTGCCGGCGTGCCGTCAGCGCGATGAGCAGCACGAACAGCCCGATGACGCCGACGACGACCGCCAGGACCCGGACCGACCCGGACTGCCAGGTCAGGCCCTCGACGGCCGTGCGCCACGCCGGCCACGGCACGACGAGCGGGCTCGAGGCCGGCGCGATCCAGGCCGTCACCGTCTCGACCACGAGGGCGAGGCCGACGACGGCGAGCAGCAGGCCGAACAGCGGCGCGAGCACGCGCAGGAGCAGGCGCACTTCTCACTCCGTCCGGGAGGAGGGGGTCCGGGAGGTCGCCGATCGGGACGGGGCGGCCCGGAGATCGGGATCGGTCAGCGCCGAGACGCCGATGTCGAGCGAGCGCACGCGATACGGCGTCAGCGCCTGCACCCGGTCGCGGACGGTGTCGCGCACGGCGGCGGCACTGTCGGCGATCCGGGCCGGGTAGGCCAGCGGGACCTCGAGGCGCAGGTCGACCTGCTCGCCGTAGCCCGAGACCTTCGCGCTGGTCCCGGACTCGCCGAGGTCCAGCCCGGCCAGGCGGCGCTGGGTGCGCACGGTGCCCGCGGTGTGGTCCGCGGCGTACTCCGCGATCTTGCGGACCACGGAGAGCGACACGTCCAGGCGGCCCCGCTCGGCGGCCTCGTCGAGGCTCTCCGGGACGGAGTCGACCATGGGGACGCCCGTCGGCGCGGTGACGTCGGTCGGGGTGCTCATTTGTCGCGGCCGCGCCCGACGAACTGGTTGACGTCGAGCTCACCGTCGAGCACGCGTCCGACGACGAAGCCCAGGACGCCGAGGATCAGGGCGACGAAGAAGCCCGGGAGACCGCCGGCGGCGGCCGCCACACCCAGGATGAGGCCGACGAACATGCCGGCGCGGGTGGCGCTCATGACCACTACCTCCACGAAGAACGTCGCCCCGCGCGGTCGGCGGGGCGGGACTGCTGCACGACTACTGCACGCGGGCGCTGCCGCGGCGCGGGTCGTACCGGCGGGCCAGGCGGCGCCCGAACCGCCCGAGCCGGGCGAGGCGGCCGTCGGGGACGACGACGATCGGCGCGTCGAGCCGGGGATCCCCGGCGTCCGGCCGGGTCGGGCGAGCGGCGGCTCCGTGAGCCGCCAGACCCTCCCGGAAGGCGACCGGGTCGCCGCCGACGTCGGGGTGGTGCGCGCGGACGAACGCCCGCCGCGCCGCCCGCGCCTCGTCGCCGACCGTCTCGCTCACCCCGGCATCTCCATGTCGACGACGGTGACGTCGACGCGCCGGTTGCCGGACGCCGCCGCGACGATCCGGCGCAGCTCCGCCGCGGTCGCCTCCACCGGGGCGCCGTAGTACAGGACCACGGCGATCCGGTCGGGCTCCTCGGCGTCGCCGAGGACGATGCCGGGCAGCCGGCGCCCGGGCAGGTAGCTCGCCACCGTGCCGAACGGCCCGCCGGAGAGCGCCGCCACCGCGGGGTGGGCGAGCAGCTCCTCGGCGATCCGCTCCGGCAGCGGGCCGAGCCCCGGGGCCTCCGGCGTCCCCGGGGCCAGCGCGGCGCTCGGGGGCCGGGTCCCGGTGGGGTGGTCCGTGCTCACTCGACGCGCGTCGACGGCTGGCTCGGCGCCGCCTCGCCGTTGTCGTCGTCGTCGTCGCCGGGCATGTGGATGTCGTTGACGGCGATGTTGACCTCGATCACCTCGAGGCCGGTCATCTGCTCGACCGCGGCGATGACGTTGCGGCGCACGGCGCGGGCGAGCTCGACGATCCCGGCGCCGTACTCGACGACGATGTCGAGGTCGATCGCGGCCTGCTTCTCGCCGACCTCGACCTGGACGCCGGCGGCCTGCGAGGTGCCGCTGCCGCCGGGGATGCGCTCGCGGATGGCGCCGAAGGCGCGCGAGACGCCGCCGCCCATCGAGTGCACGCCGGAGACGTCGCGGGCGGCGATGCCGGCGATCTTCTGGACCACGCCGGAGGCGATGGTGGTCTTGCCCTGCCCCGTGTCGTCGGCGAGGCGGGCGGGGGTCGCGCCCCCGGTCCGTCCGCTCGACACGGCTGCGGCCTCGGAGCCGGTGGCGGTGCTGGGGCTCTGCGTCATGGTGTGGCGCTCCTGGGTGCGCGGGTGTCTCGTCCGTGGTGCACGTTCATGACCGGGTGGGCCGGTTGCCGACCCGGTACCCGTGGGACACGGCGGACGCCGGGAAAGTCATGGCGTGTCACCCGAAAGGAGTAACGAGGTAGCGCAGGAGCAGCCCGTGGTCGTGGGCGACGACCGAGGCCAGCGTCAGGGGCCGCGGGCCGTCGAGCGCGGGGCCGCCGACGATGCGCTCGATACCCCCGCCGGCCAGCTGGGGCGCGACGCTCAGGCAGAGCTCGTCGACGCGGCCGGCGGCGAGCAGGGAGCCGAACAGCGCCGGGCCGCCCTCGCAGAGGACGCGGGTCAGCCCGCGCGCGGCGAGGGCGGCGAGCGCGGCGTCGGGGTCGGTGGCGCCGGTCTCGTCGCCGCTGACGGCGACCACCTCGGCCCGGTCGAGTCTCGTCGCGGCCTCCTCGGCGTGCGCCGCGGCGACGAGGACGAGCGGCGGCACGGAGGTGTCGGTGAAGAGGCCCGCGTCGGGATCGAGGTCGCCGCGGGTGCTGACGACGGCGATCGGCGGGACGGCCGCCTGGCCCCGGGCCGTCCGGCGCTCGCGGCGCTCGGGCGTGGTGCGCGCCCCGCGGTAGCGCTCGGCGCGCGCCGTGCCCGCCCCGACGAGGACGACGTCGGCGAGCTCGCGCAGGACGCCGAACACCTCGCGGTCGCCCGGAGCGTGCAGGCCGGTGGAGAGCCCGCCGTGCGCCTTGTCCGACACCGCCCCGTCCGCGCTGGCGACGAAGTTCACGCGGACCCAGGGTGCGTCCGGGTAGGCGTAGAGCTCGAGGAGGTCGTCGCGCCCCAGCTCACCACCCTCCGGTGAGGGCCAGACCCGCCTCACGAAGAGGCCTTCCGCGCTGATGTCCTCCGGCGGAGGTCGTCGATCGCCTCCGAGGCCTGCGACTTCGTCAGCCCGGTCGGTGGCTCGACGCCCGCTTGTTGCGCGAGGGTCTCCAGGTAGCTGGCCTGCGGCCCGGTCATCGGCTCGTCCCCTGTCACCCATTCGGACGTCGGACGCTCCTGGCGGGAGAGATCGGGAACGTCACCCGAGTCGCCGGCGCCGCTCGCCCCCGCAGACCCGTCACCGGGCGTCACCGACCCCTGGAGGCGCTCGATCTCGTCGGACGCCTGCGCCTTGGTGAGGCCGGACGGCGGAGCCTCTCCGGCCTGGTGGGCGAGGGTCTCGAGGTAGCTGGCCTGGGGCCCGGTCATGGGCTCGTCACCGGTGACCCACGCGCTGTTGTCCTTCGCCGCGGGGGAGTCGTCACCCGGGGTCGTCACGGCGTGCCCGGAGGGCGCCGCGGCCGCCCCACCGCCGTACCCAGCGGTAGTGGCCTCTTGGCCCGACGGTGTGTCGTCGGTCAGACTGGTCGGCGTGTCGGGATCGGTCATGAGCACTCCTCGCTCGTCGGGCGACGTCGCCGCGGCTGGTCTGCCCGGCCGCGACCCGTACGGTGATACGGCCGGGCGCGCGGCTGATACGGCCGAGCCCTCGAACAGACGTTCGAGGCACTGACCTGGTTACCCCCTCAACGGCGAGGGACACCTCGGTCGGCCGACCGCGCTCCGTGTCCGATTCCGCGTTGCTGCGCTATGGCGATCAGCACTCTTTCGGACGCGTCCGCACGGTGCGCAGTGACGGCCGCGGAGGTTAACGTCAGATTGCCCCTCCGGTCGTCCGCCCACGGACTCCACGACCGGTGCGCCGGGGCCTCTCCCGGGCCGAGCGCCGTCACAGCGAGCGCTCCCCGGAAGCCACGACCACCACGCCGGACCCCGGCACCACCACCTGCACGGAAGCGACGATCGGAGGCGCACGTGGAGACTCGACGTTCCGAGGGGCTCTACGACCCGGCGTACGAGCACGACGCCTGCGGCGTCGCCTTCGTGGCCGACATCGCCGGGCGTCGTGACCACCGCACCGTCACCCGCGGCCTGACCGCGTTGCTGAACCTCGAGCACCGGGGTGCCCGGGGCGCCGAGCCGGAAACCGGCGACGGCGCCGGCATCCTCCTCCAGGTCCCGGACGGCCTCTACCGCCCGATCCTCGCCGAGGCGGGCGTCGAGCTCCCCGAGGCCGGACGCTACGCCGTCGGCAACGGGTTCCTGCCCGCGAACGCCGATCCGGCGCAGGTCGAGGAGATCGTCGCGCGCATCGCCGCCGAGGAAGGACTCGAGGTCCTGACCTGGCGCGAGCTGCCCGTCGACCCCGACGGCGCCGGCATCGGCGACACCGCCCGCGAGGTCATGCCGCGGTTCCGCCAGCTCTTCCTGGGCCTGCCGGCCGCCGTGGACCACGTCGTCGACACGCCGAACGCGGGGGACGACGACGCGGGCGTCGTGATGACCCTGGAGCGGCGCGCCTTCGCCGTCCGCAAGCGGGTGGAGCACGAGACGCGCGCGGCGGGCGTCGAGACCTACTTCCCGAGCCTGTCCGGACGCACCGTCGTCTACAAGGGCATGCTCGCCGAGGCGCAGCTCGAGGCGTTCTTCGCCGACCTGGCCGACGAGCGCACCACCAGCTCGATCGCGCTGGTGCACAGCCGCTTCTCCACCAACACCTTCCCGGCGTGGAGCCTCGCGCACCCGTACCGCTACCTCGCGCACAACGGCGAGATCAACACGCTGCGCGGCAACCGGAACTGGATGGCCGCGCGCGAGTCGATGCTCACCACCGGGGCGTTCGGCGGCGACACCGCCGCCGACCTGGACCGGCTCTTCCCGATCGTCACCCCGGACGCCAGCGACTCCGCGACGTTCGACGAGGTGCTCGAGCTGCTGCACCTCGGTGGGCGCTCGCTGCCGCACGCGGTGCTGATGATGATCCCGGAGGCGTGGGAGAACCACACCGAGATGGACCCGGCCCGCCGGGCCTTCTACCGGTACCACTCCACCCTGATGGAGGCCTGGGACGGCCCGGCGCTCGCCGCGTTCACCGACGGCTCGGTGATCGGCGCGGTGCTCGACCGCAACGGTCTGCGCCCCGCCCGCTACTGGGTCACCGAGGACGGCCTCGTCGTGCTCGGCTCCGAGGTCGGCGTCCTCGACATCGACCCCACGACGATCGTGCGCAAGGGCCGCCTCGAGCCGGGCCGCATGTTCCTCGTCGACACCGTCGGGCGGCGCATCGTCGACGACGACGAGATCAAGGGCGAGCTCGCCGCCGAGCACCCCTACGACGAGTGGCTGCACGCGGGGATGGTCGAGCTGGCCGACCTGCCGGTCCGCGAGCGCATCCCGTTCAAGCACGACACCCTCGTGCGCCGCCAGCAGTCCTTCGGCTACACCGGCGAGGAGGTCTCGCTGCTGCTGCGCCCCATGGCGACCACCGGCGCCGAGGCCACCGGCTCGATGGGCAACGACGCGCCGCTCGCGCCGTTCTCCTCGCGCAGCCGGCTGCTGTTCGACTACTTCGTGCAGCTGTTCGCGCAGGTCACCAACCCACCGCTGGACGCCTACCGCGAGGAGCTCGTCACCTCGCTGCAGGTGCACCTGGGCTCGGAGACCAACCTGCTCGACGCCTCGCCGGCGTCGTGCCGCCGCGTCGTGCTGCCCCTGCCGGTGCTCGACGACGACGAGCTCGCCCAGCTCGTCGGCATCAACGACGACGGCGACATGCCCGGCTTCGCGCCGTACGTGGTGTCCGGGCTCTACCACCACGCCGGCGGCGGGGAGGCACTGCGCGCCCGGCTCGCGGAGATCCGCGAGGAGGTCGGCACGGCCGTCGCCGACGGCGCGCGCATCATCATCCTGTCCGACCGCAACTCCGACGCCGAGCACGCCCCGATCCCGTCGCTGCTGCTCACCGGCGCGGTCCACCACCACCTCGTGCGGGAGAAGACCCGCACCCGGGTCGACCTCGTGGTCGAGGCCGGCGACGTCCGCGAGACCCACCACGTCGCGCTGCTGCTGGGCTACGGCGCGAGCGCAGTGAACCCCTACCTCGCGCTCGACACGGTCGACGACCTCATCGACCGCGGCATCATCACCGGCGTCACCTCCGGTACCGCCACCCGCAACGTCGTCGAGGCGCTGGCCAAGGGCGTCCGCAAGGTCATGAGCAAGATGGGCATCTCGACGGTCGCCTCCTACATGGGCGCCCAGGTGTTCGAGGCCATCGGCCTGGGCACCGAGGTCGTCGAGGACTGCTTCGCCGGCACCACCTCGCGCCTCGGCGGCGTGGGCTACGACGTCCTCGCCGAGGAGGTCGCGATCCGTCACCGCCAGGCCTGGCCCGCGGACGGCGTCAAGGCCGACCACCGCGAGCTCGCGGTCGGCGGCGAGTACCAGTGGCGCCGCGAGGGCGAGCTGCACGTCTTCAACCCGCACACGGTGTTCAAGCTGCAGCACTCCACGCGCACCCAGAACTACGACACGTTCAAGCAGTACACGAGCGCGGTCGACGAGCAGAGCTCGCGGCTGCTCACCCTGCGCGGCCTGTTCGGATTCAAGGAGGGCGAGCGGACCCCCGTCCCGATCGACGAGGTCGAGCCGGTCTCCGAGATCGTCAAGCGGTTCAACACCGGTGCCATCTCCTACGGGTCGATCTCGCAGGAGATGCACGAGGTGCTGGCCATCGCCATGAACCGCCTCGGCGGGCGTTCCAACACCGGCGAGGGCGGCGAGGACCCGGACCGCTTCACCCGCGACCCGAACGGCGACTCGCGGCGCTCGGCGGTCAAGCAGGTCGCGTCCGGGCGCTTCGGGGTGACCAGCGAGTACCTCGTCAACTCCGACGACATCCAGATCAAGATCGCCCAGGGCGCGAAGCCCGGCGAGGGCGGGCAGCTGCCCGGCCACAAGGTCTACCCGTGGATCGCGAAGACCCGGTACTCCACGCCCGGGGTCGGCCTCATCTCGCCGCCGCCGCACCACGACATCTACTCGATCGAGGACATCGCCCAGCTCATCCACGACCTGAAGAACGCCAACCCGCGGGCGCGCGTGCACGTCAAGCTCGTCTCGCAGGTCGGTGTCGGCACGGTCGCGGCGGGTGTGTCCAAGGCGCACGCCGACGTCGTCCTGATCTCCGGGCACGACGGCGGCACCGGCGCCTCGCCGCTGAGCTCGATCAAGCACGCGGGCGGCCCGTGGGAGCTCGGACTCGCCGAGACCCAGCAGACGCTGCTGGCCAACGGGCTGCGCGACCGGATCGTGGTGCAGACCGACGGGCAGCTCAAGACCGGTCGCGACGTCATCATCGCCGCCCTGCTGGGCGCCGAGGAGTTCGGCTTCGCGACGGCCCCGCTGGTGGTCAGCGGGTGCATCATGATGCGCGTCTGTCACCTCGACACCTGTCCGGTCGGCGTCGCGACCCAGAACCCCGTGCTGCGCCAGAAGTTCGACGGTAAGGCCGAGTACGTCGTCGCCTTCATGGAGTTCATCGCCCAGGAGGTCCGCGAGCACCTCGCGGCGCTGGGCTTCCGGTCGATCTCCGAGGCCATCGGGCACACCGAGGTCCTCGACACCCGCGCCGCCGAGTCGCACTGGAAGGCCGAGGGCCTCGACCTCTCCGCGGTCCTGCACCGCCCGGAGATGCCGGCCAACTTCGCCGGCCAGGCGCTGCACCGGACCAAGGACCAGGACCACGGCCTGGAGAAGGCGCTCGACCACACGCTGATCCAGCTCGCCGAGGGCGCGATCGCCGACGGCACCCCGGTGCGCCTCGAACTGCCGGTGCGCAACGTCAACCGCACCGTCGGCACGATGCTCGGGTCCGAGGTGACCCGCCGCTGGGGCGGCAAGGGCCTGCCCGACGACACCATCGACATCACGTTCACCGGGTCCGGCGGGCAGTCCTTCGGCGCGTTCCTGCCCCACGGCGTGACGATGCGGCTCATCGGCGACACCAACGACTACTTCGGCAAGGGCCTGTCGGGCGGGCGGCTCTCGGTGCGCCCGCACCCGCAGGCGCCGTTCGTCCCCGAGCAGAACATCGTGGCCGGCAACGTCATCCTCTACGGCGCCACCGCCGGCGAGGCGTACCTGCGCGGCAAGGTCGGTGAGCGCTTCTGCGTCCGCAACTCCGGCGCGCTGGCCGTCGTCGAGGGCGTCGGCGACCACGGCTGCGAGTACATGACCGGCGGCCGCGCGGTGATCCTCGGCCCGACCGGGCGCAACTTCGCGGCCGGCATGTCCGGCGGCATCGCCTACGTGCTCGACCTGCAGGAGAGCCGGGTCAACCACCAGATGGTCGAGCTCGAGGTCGTCGGCCCCGACGACGTCGAGGAGCTCCGGTCGTTCGTCGAGCGGCACTACGCCGCGACCGACTCGGCCGTGGCCCACGACCTGCTCACCGACTGGGATGCCGCCCTGCCGCGGTTCACCAAGGTGATGCCCACCGACTTCAAGCGGGTGCTGCAGGCGACCGCCGACGCGGAGCGCAACGGCCGCGACGTGAACGAAGCGATCATGGAGGCTGCTCGTGGCTGACCCGCGGGGTTTCATGACCACCGGCCGGGAGCTCCCGCGGCGCCGGCCCGTCGACATCCGGATCCGTGACTGGCACGAGGTCTACGAGGAGTTCAACCCGGCCACCCTGCGCAAGCAGGCCGGGCGCTGCATGGACTGCGGCATCCCGTTCTGCCACCAGGGCTGCCCGCTCGGGAACATGATCCCGGAGTGGAACGACCTGGTCTGGCGCGACGACTGGGCCGAGGCCATCGAGCGCCTGCACGCGACCAACAACTTCCCGGAGTTCACCGGGACGCTGTGCCCGGCGCCGTGCGAGGCCGCCTGCGTGCTCGGGATCAACTCCGACCCGGTGACGATCAAGCAGGTCGAGATCGAGATCATCGACCGCGCCTGGGACGAAGGCTTCGTGCGCCCGGTGCTCCCGGAGACGAAGACCGGGAAGTCGGTCGCCGTCGTCGGCTCGGGGCCCGCGGGCCTCGCCGCCGCCCAGCAGCTCACGCGCGTCGGGCACGACGTCACCGTCTACGAGCGCGCCGACCGCATCGGCGGGCTGCTGCGCTACGGCATCCCCGAGTTCAAGATGGAGAAGAAGCGCCTCGACCGCCGCCTCGAGCAGATGGTGGCCGAGGGGACGCGCTTCTTCGCGGGCGTCGAGGTCGGCGGCCCGGCCGCCACGGACCTGTCGGTCGAGAAGCTGCGCGCCGACCACGACGCCGTCGTGCTCTCGGTCGGCGCCACCGCCTGGCGTGACCTGCCGATCACCGGCCGCGAGCTGTCCGGTGTCCACCAGGCGATGGAGTACCTGCCGCCGTCGAACAAGGTGCAGCAGGGCGACTACGAGCGCTCCTTCATCGACGCCGAGGGCCGCGACGTCGTGGTCATCGGCGGCGGCGACACCGGCGCGGACTGCGTGGGGACCGCGCACCGCCAGGGCGCGCGGTCCGTGACCCAGCTCGAGATCATGCCGATCCCGCCGAGCGAGCGCCCCGCCACCAACCCGTGGCCGACCTACCCGATGATCTTCCGGATCTCCTCGGCCCACGAGGAGGGCGGCGAGCGGCTGTTCTCGGTGAACACCGAGGAGTTCCTCGGCGACGCCGACGGCCACCTGCGCGCGCTGCGTCTCGTCGACGTCGAGCGCGTCGACGGCAGGTTCGTGCCCGTCGAGGGCAGCGAGCGCGAGATCCCCGCCGACCTCGTCTTCCTCGCGATGGGCTTCCTCGGCCCGCAGAAGGAGGGGCTGCTCGACGGTCTGGGCGTGGAGTACGACGACCGCGGCAACGTGCGCCGGGGCGACGACTACCAGTCCTCGGTCGCGGGCGTGTTCGCCGCCGGCGACGCCGGTCGCGGGCAGTCGTTGATCGTCTGGGCGATCGCCGAGGGCCGCGCCGCCGCCGCCGGGGTCGACGCGTACCTCACGGGTCGCGACGTCCTCCCACGCCCGATCGCCCCGACCGACCGCGCGATGGCGTAGGTGATTCACAGCGAACGTGGTGTTCGCTGCTTCTATGCGCTCGAAGTCCCCGTTCGCGGGTGCGCCGAGGCCAGCTTCACGCGACGGCTGTGAGAGCCGGGCGCGCCGGGGCGGGGTGCGCGGCGAGGGCGGGCGCCGCGGTGCGGTTGTGCCGGGCGAGACGGGCGGGGCCGGCGACACGGGCGGGGCCGGCGAGACGGGCGGGGCCGGCGACACGGGCGGGGCCGGCGAGACGGGCGGGGCCGGCGACACGGGCGGGGCTGGCGACACGGGCGGGGCTGGCGATCACGTCGGCGTCGCGGAGCAGCCCGCAGTGCCCGATGCCGTCGACGACGACCGTCTCGGTGCCCTCGACGGTGACGACCCGGGTGACGATCCCGGCGACGAGGACCCGCAGCGCCGAGCGGAGCTCGCGGAGGTGGCGGCGCACCGTCGACGAGATGCCCATGATCCATCTCCGTGACCCGGGGCCGGGCTCGGTACCCGGCCTGTCCTGGTCATGAGCGTGCTCGCTAGATCGGCCCGTGTCGGGTGGGCGGGCCCGCCGACCGGGTAGGGTGCGCCCCCGCATTCACCCGGAAGGGGCGAGAACAGTGGACGTCCAGGGCATCGGCGCCACGGCGGCACGCTACGCCCGGGCCGCGCGGTACATGGTCGAGTCGGGTACGTACAAGGACACCGCGAAGCGGCTCGGACGCCGGGTGTCGTCGACCCGCCACGCCTACGGCCTCAAGCGGGACCTCACGACGGCGCACGAGACCCCCGTCGCCAAGATCCCGATCACGGTCCGCCCGCTCGTCGACGCCGACGTCCCGCGCATCCTCGACGAACACGCCGAGGTCGACGAGACCGAGCGCTGGGAGCGGCACACGCGGACACGGCTCCTCGAGCGCGGGATCGGGCAGCCGTACGTGGCCGTCGACCCGGACGACGACCCCTGCTACGTCCAGTGGCTGTTCGGGCCCGACGAGAACGCCGAGGTCCGCGAGTTCTTCCGCGGCATCTTCCCCGTGCTGGGCTCCGAGGAGGCATTGCTCGAGGGTGCGTTCACGCCCACCCGCCACCAGGGCCGGCGGATCATGAGCGCCGGCATGTCGATGATCGCGGAGAAGGCGCGCGACCTCGGCGCCCGCGACGTCCTCACCTTCGTCGGGGTCGAGAACATCGCGAGTCTCAAGGGCTGCGAGCGGGCGGGGTTCCTGCCCGCGCTGGACCGCTGGGAGACGCGGCGGCTCGGTCACCTGCGCGTCCGGTTCCGCCCGATGGGCCCCGGCGAGGTCGAGTGCGCCCGCGTCCTGAAGCCCTGACGGTCCCTACGCGGGGCGGGGCTGCCGGTGGGCGGCGATCGCCGGCACCGTGACCCGCAGGCGGTGCGGGGCGACCTGCCAGTAGCGACGGTCGGGGTCGGCCAGACGCCAGCGCTCGGCGAGCTCGGTGACCCGGTCCTCGTCCACCGCCCCCGGCCGTGCCCGCCACCGGCGGGAACGCCCCCGGACGAGGACGTCGAGAGCGCCCCAGGCCTCGTCGGCCGAGCCGTGCACGGTGACGATGGCCGGGGACTCGCCGTCCCCGAACAGCACCGTGTAGGCACTGACCGCGTCGTAGGTCACCGGATCTCCTCCCGCCGGTCCGTTCGGGCCGGCTCGAGTCCAGTGAAGCCCTCCGCGCGTCCCCCCGACGAGCGGCGCGCGGCGGTTCCGCGCCGAGCTGAACCGATTCCGCGGCGGGTGGTCCGGCCGCTCGTGTGTCGCCCGTCCGGTCGTGCCGTCGGTCGCACGCAGGGCGCACGTGGCCCGTTCGGCCCGCGTGACCAGCCCGCGTGACCAGCCCGTGTGACCAGCCCGTGTGACCAGCCCGTGTGACCAGCCCGTGTGATCAGCCCGTGTTGCGCATTCCCGCCGAGATGCCGTTGACCGTGAGGAGCAGCGCGCGCTGCAGATCGGGGTCGGGCTCGGAGACCTTGCGACGCTCGGCGAGCGTGTGCACCTGCAGGTGGTGCAGGGGCTCGAGGTAGCCCTCGCGGATGTCGAGGGTGCGGCGCAAGAGCGGGTTGCCGTCGAGCAGCGCGCCGCCGGCGGAGAGCTTGAGGACCTCGCGCTCGGTGACCCGGTGCTCGGCCTTGATGATCTCGAAGATCTCCTGGAGCTCCGGGTCGACGAGCTCGGCGACGTAGAACCCGGCGATCCGCATGTCGGTCTTCGCCAGCGTCATCTCGACGTTGGACAGGAGGTTCGCGAAGAACGCCCAGTCGCGCATCTCGTCGACGACCTCGGAGTAGCCGGCGTCGTGCGCGGCCTTCAGCCCGGTGCCCAGGCCGAACCAGCCCGGCACGATCATGCGGGTCTGCGTCCAGCCGAAGACCCACGGGATCGCCCGCAGGTCGGCGAGCGAGGTCTGCCCGCCCGCGCCGGGGCGCTTGCCCGGGCGCGAGCCCACGTTGAGCATCGAGAGCTCGTCGACCGGCGTGGCCTGGGTGAAGAAGTCCGGCAGGCCCTCATGGGAGATCAGCTTCTCGTAGGCCTCCTGGGCGGCGTCGGAGATGACGTCCATCGCCTCGTCCCAGCGCTTGAGCGTCGAGGCCTCCACCCGCGAGGTCTGGTGCAGCAGCGTCGCGTCGAGCACCGCCGCGAGCATGATCTCGAGGTTGTCCCGGGCCAGGGCGGGCAGCGAGTACTTGTCGGAGATGACCTCGCCCTGCTCGGTCACCTTCATCACCGCGTCGACGACGCCGTGCGGCTGGGCGGCGATCGCCTCGCCCGCCGGCCCGCCGCCGCGCCCGACCGACCCGCCGCGGCCGTGGAACAGGCGCAGCCGCACGCCGTGCTTGGCGGCGACGTCGCGCAGCTGGCGCTGAGCCTGGTGGATCGACCACTGCGACGTGGTGAGCCCGGCGCCCTTGTTCGAGTCGGAGTAGCCCAGCATCATCTCCTGGACGTCGCCGCGGGCGGCGACGAGCGCCCGGTACGACGGGTCGGAGAGCATCCCGTCGAGCAGGTCGCCGGAGATCTTCAGCTCGGTCGCGGTCTCGAACAGCGGCACGATGTCCAGCGACGACGCCGCCCCGTCGGCGGTGAGCTCGACCAGCCCGGCCTCACGTGCGAGCACGGCGACGGCGAGGATGTCGTCGACGTTCTGGGCCATCGAGATGATGTAGGTGTGCAGGGCCTCCTGGCCGTAGGTCTGCTGCACCGTGCGGATGCACTCGAAGACCTCGAGGGTCTCGGTCACCGAGTCGTCGAACTGGCCGTCGCGGCGCGGGGTCAGCGTCCGGCGCCCGGCCAGCTCCTGCGAGAGCACCTCCCGGCGCCCGCTGTGGTCGAGCTCGCCGTACGGGGTGTGGAGCTCGCCGAGCCGGTCGAACAGCGCCGCCAGCGCCGTGTGGTGGTAGTTCGTGTGCTCGCGCACGTCGACGCTCGCGAGGTGCAGCCCGACGGCGTTGGCGCTGCGCATGACGTCACGCAGGCCCCCGTCGGCGATCCGCTCGCCCTGGTGGCCGCGCAGCGAGACGTCCATGACCTCGAGGTCGCGCAGGTACTCGTCGGCACCGAGGTAGTCGCGGCCCGGCCGGTGGGGCGTGTCCTCGGCGTAGCGGCGGCGGGTGTTCTCCAGGCGGGCGTGGATGTAGGAGCACTTCAGCCGGTAGGGCTCCTCGGCGTTGAGCCGCACGAACCGGTCGTAGACCTCCGGCAGTGCCCGCCGGTCGCGGGCGAGGCTGCGGCGCAGGTCCTCCGAGACGCCGACCAGGCGCGTCGACAGCGACAGCTCCTGCACGAGCTCCTCGACCAGGTCGCTCTGGATGCGCACGCCCCGCTCGCCGTAGATGCGCATGGTCTCGTGCGTGAGATCGGCGGTGACGTTCGGGTTGCCGTCGCGGTCGCCGCCGACCCAGCAGCCGAGGACCAGCGGGCGCGAGCCCTCCGGGAGGCGCAGGCCGACCCGCTCCAGCTCGGCGTCGAGCTCGGAGAGGACCTCCGGCAGCGTGCGCCGCCCGAGCTGGTCGAGGTAATACGCCACCGACCGCGCCTCGTCGAGCACGGTCGGGCGCTCGGGGCGGATCTCGTCGGTCTGCCAGATGAGGTCGACGAGCCGGTGCAGCCGCTTCTCGGCGAGGTCGTCGGGGAGGTCGTCGGCGAGCACGCTCGCGATCGCGCGCAGCTTCCCGAGCACCGACTGCCGCTGGGCCTCGGTGGGGTGCGCGGTGAACACCGGCTCGAGCTCGAGGCGGGACAGTGCGGTCGCGAGCTCGTCCGGGTCGGCGTCGCTGACGAGACGGTCGACCAGGGTGTGCAGCGGACTGCGTCCCTCGGCGTGCACGGCGGCCCGCTCCTGGCTGCGGTGGAGCTGCTCGGCGAGGTTGGCGAGGTGGAAGTAGGTCGCGAACGCCCGCCCGAGGACTGCCGCGGTGCCCGGGTCGAGCTCGGCGAGCAGGTCGCGGATCGCCGTGTCGCCCCCGCCCAACAGAGGATCATGACTGGGGACCTCGCGCACCAGGCGGCGCACCTTCTCGACCAGCTCGAGCATGTCGTCGCCGTGCTGCGCGGCCACCGTGCGCCCGAGCAGCGTCGACAGCCGCCGGATGTCGGCCCGCAGCGCCGAGTGCTCGGACTCCGAGGCGACGCTGCCCTCGGTGGGGACGCGGTCGGCGCGCGCGGGCCGATTGTTCTCGCTCATGGGGACGCCCTCCTGGTCGGCCAGCCCTCGGTCGGGTCCGCGACGGTGGGGACGCCACCGGATTGTGCCCCCGATCGTCGGTCGGGACACCTCAGGTGACGGTGGCCGTCTCGGGGAGGAGGCCGAGCTGGGTGAGCAGGCCGTGCTGGTCCCAGAGCGTGCGGTGCTCGGTGATCCGCTCCCGGCGCACGGCGACGACGGAGATCGCGAGCACCTCGACCGGCCGTCCCGTCGGCGCGACCCCGGGCAGGAGCCACGGCAGCTCCACGTCGTGGGTGAACGTCACGCGCTGCTCGTCGACGACCCGCCAGCGGTCGACCGTGCGCGAGACCCGGGCGGTCGCGAGGTCCGCGGGGCGGTGCGGCAGCACGTCGTCGGCGAGGTGGCGCCGCAGGACGTCCGCGCCCCGGGCGCCGGTGCCGGCCGGCAGCGTCGCCAGGGCCACGTCGTCGGTGACCACGGCCAGCGCGGCGTCGACGTCCCCCGCGCGGACCGCCGCGGCGAACGCGTCACGCGTGCGCTCGACCGCGACCATCATGTCCTGCACGGCCTTGGTCATCGTCCGATGCTCGCACCCGACGCCGGGCGCACGCGACGGCTCGTAGGCTGATCACGTGGACTACCTGTCCCATTACCCCGCCGCGCTGCGCGAGGGACCCGCCGCGACCGGTGAGTGGTGGCGCTGGGGTCCGCACGACGTGCGGCTGCACCGCCTGCCCGCTCCCGGCGCGCCGGTGGTCGCGATCGTCCTGCACGGCGCCGGCGGCCACGGGGCGATGCTCGTGCCGTACGGCCGGTTGGTCGACGGGCGCGCCGAGGTGATCGCGCCCGACCTGCCCGGCTACGGCGACACCCACGTCGGCGGTCCGGTCACCTGGTCCGACTGGATCGCCTGCGTCGCCGACCTGGTCCGCGCGCAGACCCGCCCGGTCGTGCTCCTCGGGGCGAGCCTGGGCGGGATGCTCGCCTACGACGCCGCCGCGACCGTCGGGGCCTCGGGAGAACGCCGGGTGCGCCACGTCGTCGCGACCTGTCTCGCCGACCCGTCCGACCGCCGGGTCCGCCGCGCCGCCGCCCGGTGGCCGGTCCTCGGCGAGCACGGGCCCGCGCTGCTCGACGCCGTGCAGTTCGCCGACTCCCTGCGTGTGCCGGTCCGGTGGCTCACGCGGATGACGGCGATGTCGGCCGACCCCGCGCTGACCGACCTGGTGCAACGGGACCCGCGCGGCGGGGGCGGTCGGGTGTCGCTGCGCTTCCTGCGGACGTGGATGACCTCGCGGCCCACCGTCGCCCCCGAGGACTTCACGGTCTGCCCCGTCACGCTCACCCATCCCGCGGTCGACACCTGGACCCCGCCGGAGCTCAGCATCCGGTTCCTGGCGCGGATCGCCGCACCCACCGAGGTCGTCATGCTGGAGAACGCCGGCCATCTCCCCGTCGAGCAGCCCGGCCTGGACCAGCTCCGGGCCGCGCTGCACCGAGGCCTGGACGGGCTGTCGTGAATCGACGCGCCGTCGCCCAGCAGTGGATCTCGATCGACGGCTTCGCCGCCGGCCCCACCGACGAGACGGAGATCTTCGCGGGGGTGCCGGCCGAGAGCGACAGTCGGAGCATGGAGCTCAACGCGGAGATGCTCTCCGAGGTCGAGACCGTCCTGCTCGGCCGCCGCACCTACGAGGCGTTCGTGAGCTTCTGGCCCACCGAGGCCGCGCGCGACGTCCCCGTCGCGCCGCTGGTCAACAGCGTGCCCAAGGTCGTCGCGTCGAGCACGCTGACCGCGGCCCCGTGGGGCGACCACCCGCCCGCGCGGGTCGTGCCCGACGCCGTCGAGCACGTGCGGGCGCTGCGCGCCGGGCCCGGCGGGATCGTGCTCGTCTGGGGCTCGCTGGCGCTGATGCGCACCCTCGTCGACGCGGGCCAGGTCGACGAGCTCGACCTGTTCGTCGCCCCGATCGCCCTCGGTGGCGGGACGCCGCTGGTGACGCCCGGCCGGCCGCTGGGGCTGCGGCAGATCGCCGGCGAGGTGTTCCCGGCGGGCGGGGCGCACCTGCGCTTCGCGCTCACTCAGCCCCCGGCGGGGGCGACGCGGTAGCGCAGGTGCACCATGCCCGGCCGTCGGCGCACCTGATCAGCTCCAGCTCCACCTGCTCCGGGGGCAGGCCGTCGAACAGGCGGCGCCCCTGCCCGAGCAGGACGGGGACGATCTGCAGCGCGATCTCGTCCAGCTCGCCGGCCCGCAGGAGGGCCTGCGCGGCGGAGGCGCCGTGGAACAGGACGTCCTTGTCGCCGGCGGCCGCCCGAGCCGTCGCGGCCGCCTCGTGCACGTCGGAGAGACAGGGTCAGCACGATGATCGGGACGCCGTCGTGGTGGTCGCCGCCCCAGCCGTCGGTGAGGTCGAAGGTGCGCCGCCCGGTGGGCACGGCGCCGGTCGCCATCGCCTCGGCCATGACGGCGGCCCCGACCTCGTCGCGGGGTGTGCACGGCCTGCGGGTGGTCGGGACCGTCGAAGGTCAGGACGTCGTGCAGCCGCTCGCCGCCGACCCCGAGGCCCTGACCCGGCCCGTCGTCGGGTCCGGTGACGAACCCGTCGAGGGACGTCCACATGTACAGCACGATCGTGCCCATGATGGTCCTCCTCACCGGCGCCGCAGGAGGGAGACGATCGCGCCGGTCGGGATCGTCTGCAACGACTCCACGTGATGTTGGCGCTGACGGTGCGGCTCATGGCGTGCTCCCGGGGTGCTCGGGGGGCTCGCTCGGTTCGGCGGCCCGGTCACCCCGACGTCGGTCGGTGTCGGCGTTCGTCGTCGCGCTTCGACAACCCCGGACGCACGAGCGGGGTCAGACGCGATCGCGTGCCGGATCGTCCACGTGCGCGGCGACACCGTCGAGCACGCGGGTGAGGCCGTCCTCGAACGGGTCGTCCGAGGGCGCGTCCTCGGGGGCGGCCTCGAGCACGGCCAGGAGCAGGGGGAACTCCCCGGCCCGCCCGGAGCCGTGGAGGTCCTCCGCGCGGGGGGCGCGGTCGCCCAGCGGGGCCGACGCGCCGCGGACGTAGCTGTTGACGGCGTGGAGCACGGCGAGCGCGTCGCGGACCGAGAGTCCGGCGTCGACGCCGGCGTGCAGGGCCGCCTCCGCCCACGCGCACTCGGCGGGGCCCATCCGGCGGCTGCCGCTGACCAGGGGCAGCGTCCACGGGTGCTCGACGAACACCGCCCGGTTGGCCCGCGCCCAGGCGGTGAGCGCCTCGCGCCACGGGCCGTCGGACGGCGGCGGGTCGCCGATCGCGGCGTCGAGCATCAGGCCGACGAGCGCCTCCTTGTGCGGGACGTGCCGGTACAGCGACATCGGCGCCGCGCCGAGCGTGCGGGCCAGGCGCGGCATCGACACCGCCTCGATCCCCTCGGCGTCGGCCAGTGCGACGGCGGCGTCGACGATCGCGGCGCGGGTCAACGGACGGCGCGAGGTCGGGGGAGCGGCGGGCGTCCAGCGCGGGTCGGACACGGATGTGATCGTCGCATGGATTCAGTGTAGACAGCTTTACGCGTAATGCGTAAGGCTTACGCACATGACGACGACCCAGGAGCCCACCACCCGGCGACGACGCCGCGACCCGCGTCGCGTGCGGCTCGGCCTCGCGGTCACGGCGCTCGTGTGTGTGGCGTTCCTCGTGCTCGAGCTGCCGGCCTACCTGGGCGTCGACCCGGCGCAGTCGCGGGTCCCGGTACGCACCGACTACGCGCTGCACTACCCCTTGCTGTGGGCGCACATCATGTTCGGCTCGGTGGCGCTGGTGACGGCGTGCCTGCAGATCTGGCCGTGGCTGCGGCGGGCGCACCCGCGCGTGCACCGCTGGTCGGGGCGGGTCTATCTGGTCGGCGGAGTGCTGCCCGGCGGGGTCGTCGGGCTGGGTGTCGCGCCGGTGAGCAGCACGGGCTTCGCTTCGGCGGTCGGCAACACGTTCCTCGCGGTGCTCTGGCTCGCCACGTCGATCGCGGGCTGGCGGGCCGCCCGGGCGCGCCGGTACGCCGACCACCGCGCCTGGATGATCCGCAGCGTCGCGCTGACGTTCTCGATCGTCGTCAACCGGTTCTGGGTGGTCGTCTACGTCGTGCTGCTCATGGCGGTCGACCCCGCCGACCCGGCGCTGATCCCGCACGCCGCGACGGCCTCGGTGTGGACGAGCTGGATCGTCAACCTCCTGATCGCGGAGTGGTGGATCCTGCGGTCGAGGCGGCGAGGCCGCGACACGTTGCCCGAGACGGATCACCGGGCATCCGTGCGGACGTGAGTACCCCTGTGGGCAACAGCCCCTCCGCCGACAGCAGCGGGTCCTACCGCCGCCGCGGCCCGCAGTTCACCGACCGCATCGTGGCCGAGTCCGCCGGCGACACCGCGTCGGATGGTCGAGCACCGTTGGGCTCGGTCTCCCGGTGGCCCGCCGAGCCGGGCCGCTACCGCCTCGTCGCGTCGCTCGCGTGCCCCTGGGCGCACCGCTCGATCATCGTGCGCCGGCTCATGGGGCTCGAGGACGCGATCTCCCTGGCGATCGTCGACCCGTTGCAGGACGACCGGTCGTGGCGGTTCGGCCTCGACGAGAACGGTGTCGACCCGGTGCTCGGGTACCGCTTCCTCTCCGAGGCCTACCTCGCGCGCGATCCCGAGCACGGCACCGACAACGGCGTCAGCGTCCCCGCGCTCGTCGAGGAGCCGACCGGCCTGCTCGTCACCAACGACTACCCGAACATCACGATCGACCTCGGGATCGAGTGGGCGAAGTACCAGCGTCCGGGCGCGCCGGCGCTCTACCCGCAGGAGCTGCGCGCGGAGATCGACGCGGTGAACGAGGGCGTCTTCCACGACGTCAACAACGGCGTCTACAAGGCCGGGTTCGCGACGAGGCAGGCGCGATACGAGGAGGCGTACACCGCGCTGTTCGCCCGGCTCGACGAGCTCGACGAACGCCTCGCCGAGCGCCGCTACCTCGTCGGCGACCACATCACCGAGGCCGACATCCGCCTGTTCACGACGCTCGCGCGCTTCGACGCCGTCTACCACGGCCACTTCAAGTGCAACCGGCAGAAGCTCGCGGAATTCGCGAACCTCTGGCCCTACGCCCGGGACCTCTTCCAGACGCCCGGCTTCGGCGACACCGTGGACTTCGACCACATCAAGCGGCACTACTACCAGGTGCACACGAGCATCAACCCGACGCAGATCGTGCCGCTCGGCCCGGAGCCGGCGGCCTGGCTGGAGCCGCACCGCCGCGAGGAGCTCGGCGGCTCGCCGTTCGGTCCGGACGGCACCCCGCCGGAGCCCCTCGACGGCCCGCTGCGCCCGCTGCCGCCGCTGGACATGTGACGCTCAGGGGGTGACACGGCGGGTGACACGGTGGTGGCACGTCGACCCGCTCGGGGTCGCCGTCGCCGGTGTCGCCGCGGTGCTCGCGCTGGCGCCCGGTCTCCTGCCGCGCGACGGGATCGTCCAGGGCGTCGTGTCCGGGGGCGTGGCGGCGCTCGGGTACGGGCTGGGTGCGGCCGTCTCGGGGCCCATCGGCCGCCGGCGGGGCGGGTGGGTCGTCGGGGTCGTCGTCCTGCTCGGCTTCACCGCGGCGCTCGTCGTCGCGGCGGGACGGCAGCGTGACGCCGCCACGCTGATCGGTGCCCCCGGACCGGGTACCGCGGAGTTCCTGCTCGCGCTGCCGGTGACGACCGGGTGCGTGGCCGTGCTCGTCACGGTGGGCCGCGGGTTCCGGCACCTCACCCGTCTGGTGCGCCGATGGCTCGGTGCCCGCCTGCCCGGTGCCCGCCTGCCCGGTGCCGCGGTGGTGGTCGTGGCGCTGGGCACGGTGCTCGCGGCCGGAGGTCTGGGCCGGGCCGGACTGGCGGTCGTCGAGCAGGGGTTCGCGGCGCGCAACGACGAGCCCGGGCTCGTGCCCGCGCCCACGAGCGCCGCCCGGTCGGGCTCGCCGGCCTCGCTCGTACCGTGGGAGACGCTCGGGCGCGACGGGCGCCGCTTCGTCGGCGGGGGCGGCGACGCCGCCCGCGTCTACGTGGGGCTGGGGAGCGCGCCGGACCCGCGCGCCCGTGCGGCGCTCGCCGTCGCCGAGCTGGAGCGGACGGGCGGCTTCGACCGCTCCGTCCTGGTGCTCGCCACGCCGACCGGGGCGGGAGCGGTCGACCCGCAGGTGCCCGACAGCCTCGAGCGGGGGCGCGGTGCGGACACCGCCGTGGTCGCCGTGCAGTACTCGACGCTGCCCAGCGACCTGGCGCTGCTCGTCGACGGGCCGCGGGCGGCGGAGCAGACCCGTGCCCTGGTCGACGCCGTGCGCCCGCGGCTGGACCAGCGCCCACCGGAGCGCCGACCCCGGCTGCTGCTCTACGGGCAGTCGCTGGGTGCGCTCGCGTCGCAGGCGGCGTTCGCGTCGCTCGACGAGGTCCGGTCGCAGGTCGACGGCGTCCTGTGGGTCGGCCCGCCGCACGCGAGCCGGCCGTGGGCGGACCTCGTCGCCCGCCGCGACCCGGGCTCGCCGGAGGTGCTGCCGGTGGTCGACGGCGGCCGGGCGGTGCGGTTCGCGGGGCGCGCCGAGGACCTGGCGACGCCGACCGGCCCGTGGGACACGCCGCGCGTGCTCTACCTCCAGCACCCGTCCGACCCCGTGGTGTGGTGGTCGCCGGACCTGCTGTGGCACCGGCCGGACCGTCTCGCCGAGCCGCCGGGGTTCGACGTCCCGGAGCAGCGCTGGCTCCCCGTGATCACGTTCTGGGCGACCACCGTCGACCTGGCTCGCGCGCAGTCGGTGCCGCCCGACCACGGCCACCTCTACGACGCGCTGCTCGTCGACGGGTGGCGGGCCGTCCTACCGGGGAGCCCTCCGGCGTGAGTTCTCCGAGGTCCACACCGAAGACCGTTGCCCAGCACGTGCTCGCCCGCCTCGCCGAGTGGGACGTCCACCGGTTCTACGGCTATCCCGGCGACGGGATCGGCGGCATCTTCACCGCGCTGCCTGAGCGCACGTCGGAACGGGGCGGCTGCGCAGGCTCCGTGTCCCGGGGCGCGGAGTTCATCCAGGTCCGGCACGAGGAGACCGCCGCCTTCGCCGCGTGCGCCGACGTGAAGTTCGGCGGGTCGCCGATCGGCTGCTGCGTCGTCACCAGCGGGCCGGGCGCCGTGCACGCGCTCAACGGCCTCTACGACGCGAAGCTCGACCACCAACCCGTGGTCGCGCTGGTCGGGCACACCGCGCAGACCGCCCAGGGTGGCGGCTACTACCAGGAGATCGACCTGGGCGCGCTGCTCTCCGACGTCACCGGCTACCTCGCCGAGGTGAAGGACCCCAGCCAGGTCCGCCACGTCGTCGACCGCGCCTGCCGCAGTGCGCTCGCCGACCGCACGCCCTCGGCGATCATCCTGCCCTCCGACGTGCTCGAGCAGGACGCCGTCGTCGACCCGCCGGACGCCCACGGCTACTACCACACCTCGGCGGTGCCCTCGTCCGCGATCACGACGCCGCCCGAGGCCGCGCTGGACGCGGCGGCGGAGGTGCTCGACGCGGGGGAGAAGGTCGCGATCCTCGCCGGCGCCGGCGCGCTCGGGGCGTCCACCGAGCTCACCGAGGTCGCCAACGCGCTCGGCGCCGGGATGGCGACCGCGCTGCTCGGCAAGGGCGTCGTCGACGAGCGCTCGCCGTGGGTGACCGGCGCGATCGGGCTGCTCGGGACGACGGCGTCGTGGCACCTCATGCGCGAGTGCGACACGCTGCTGATCGTCGGCTCGACCATGCCGTACACCGAGTACTACCCGGCGCCGGGCCAGGCGCGCGCGGTGCAGATCGACGTCGACGGCTCCCGGTGCGGCATCCGCTACGACACCGAGGTCAACCTGACCGGCGACGCCGGCGCGACGCTCGCGGCGCTGCTCCCGCGCCTGCGGGCCCGGGGCGACAACGCCTGGCGCGCCCAGGTCGAACGGTGGACGAGCGCCTGGGACGACTACTCCGTCCAGCGGGCCCACGCCCACACCAGCGCGCTGAACCCCGAGCTCGTCGTCCGGGAGCTCTCGGACCGCCTGCCCGACGACGCCCTGCTCGCCGTCGACTGCGGGACGGCGACGTCCTGGTACGCCCGCGACGTCACGCTGCACGGGCGCCAGTACGGCTCGCTGTCGGGGACGTTGCTGTCGATGGGCGGCGGGATGCCGTACGCGCTCGCGGCGAAGAACGCGCACCCCGACCGTCCCGTCGTGGCGCTGATCGGCGACGGCGCGATGCAGATGAACGGGGTCAACGAGCTGGTCACCGTGCAGCGGTACTGGCAGGACTGGGCCGACCCGCGCTTCGTGGTGCTCGTCCTGTCCAACGACGACCTGTCCTACGTCTCCTGGGAGACGCGCGGGATGCTCGGCGAGGCGCCCGACCCGCAGTCCCAGGCGGTCCCCGCCGTGCCCTACGCGCAGTGGGCGATGCTGCTCGGGCTGGACGGCGTCGAGCTGCGGGAGCGCGAGCACATCGGCGGGGTGTGGGATCGGGCGCTCGCCGCCGACCGTCCCGTGGTCGTCGACGCGAAGGTCGACAAGGACATCCCGCTGGTGCCGCCGCACGTGACGGTCCAGCAGGCGCTCAACACGGCACGCTCCCAGCTCGCCGGCGACGCTGACGCGCTGTCGATCATCGCCAACGGCGTCAAGGAGACCGTCGGCGCCAAGGCGCGCTCGGTCCTGGGACTGTCGCCGAAGGAGTGATCTGGTCCCGGACGGGGCACACGACCCGACATGGCGGCCAGAGGGAAGGCGTTCGTCGCGTCGCTGTCGGGGACGTCGCTGGAGTACTACGACTTCGCGGTGTACGGCACGGCGTCGGCGCTCGTGTTCCCCCAGCTCTTCTTCCCCGGTTCGGACCCGCTGACCGGCGTCCTGCTGGCCTTCACGACCTTCGCGGTCGGCTACATCTCCCGGCCGGTGGGCGGATTCGTGTTCGGCCGGCTCGGCGACACCCTCGGGCGCAAGCGCGTGCTGGTGGCGACGCTGCTGCTCATCGGTGTCGCCACCGTCCTCATCGGCCTGCTGCCGACCTACGAGACGATCGGCGTGACGGCCCCGATCGTGCTCGTGCTCCTGCGCTTCGCCCAGGGCGTCGGCGTCGGCGGCGAGTGGGGGAGCGCGGTGCTGCTCTCCGGCGAGTTCGGCGACCCGCGGCGGCGCGGCTTCTGGTCGTCGGCGGCCCAGATCGGCCCGCCGGCGGGCAACCTGCTCGCCAACGGCGTCTTCGCCGTCCTCGCCGCGACCCTGACCGGCGAGCAGTTGCTGTCCTGGGGCTGGCGTGTCGCGTTCCTGCTCTCGGCGGTGCTCGTCGCCTTCGGGCTGTGGATCCGCCTGAGGCTCGAGGACACCCCGGTGTTCCGCGCCTTGCAGGAGTCGGGCGCGACGTCGGGCAGCCCGATCCGCGAGGTCGTGCGCACCCAGCCGCGCGGGCTGGTGGCCGCGATCCTCTCGCGGCTCGGGCCCGACGTGGCGTACTCCCTGCTGACGGTCTACGTGCTGACCTACGCGACCCGCACCGCGGGCTTCGAGCGCGCCGCGGTGCTCTCCGCGGTCCTCGTGGGCTCGGCGCTGCAGCTCGGGCTCGTGCCGGCGTTCGGGGCGCTGTCGGACCGGTGGAACCGCCGGCTGGTGTCGCTGGTCGCCGTCGTCGGGATCGGCGTGTGGGTGTTCGCGCTGTTCCCGATGGTCGGCTCCGGGTCGTTCGCGCTGCTCGTGCTCGCCGTCGTCGTCGGGCTCGCCCTGCACGCCATGGCCTACGGGCCCCAGGCCGCCTTCATCACCGAGCAGTTCGGCCCGCGCCTGCGCTCCACCGGCGCGTCGCTGGGCTACACCGTGGCGGGCGTGCTGGGCGGCGCGCTCGCCCCGCTGCTGCTGACGTCGCTACAGGCCGACCTCGGCTGGGCCGCGGCGGCGGGTTACGTGGCGCTCGCGTGCGTGCTCTCCGCGGTCGGGCTCGCGCTGGGCCGCGACCACGACCCGCGCGAGGACGAGGAGCTCGCGGCCGCTGCGTCGGGCGGCTCGGGGTTCGGTGCCGCTCGCCCGTAGGGTCGCGGGCATGGCAGTCACCGTGGACAACACCGACGACCTGACCCGCGCGCCCGGCGCGTCGGTCACCCCCGACACCCTGCCGAACGACCTCGACATCACCGACCTCGTGGTCGGCGGCGGCGCCGAGGCCGGCCCGCGTGACACCGTGCAGGTCCAGTACCAGGGCATCCGCGTCTCGGACTCCGGCGAGTTCGACTCGTCCTGGGGCCGCGGCGGGACGCCGGTGGAGTTCCCCCTGAACGGCGTCATCGACGGCTTCAAGCTCGGCATCTCCGGCATGCGCGAGGGTGGGCGCCGGATCCTCGTCGTCCCGCCGCACCAGGGTTACGGTGACCGCGGCGTGCCGCCGGTGATCCCGGCGAACGCGCACCTGGTCTTCGTCGTCGACCTGGTCAAGGTCGACTAGCTAGGGGGTTCGCTCTCCGCCGTGGGCCGCGCCGGGACCTCGGCGGCCAGCCGCGGGATGAGCGCGTCGTCGGTCGTCCGGTGGCCGAACTCGGCGTACGCCGCGACCTCTGGTCGGCCAGCCGCACCGGGGCGTCGCCCCGGACGATCGGCGGCGGGGGAACGTCGATCATGACGATCTCCGGTTCTCGGGGTGTCGGCCGACCAGGTCGGCGAGGAACCCCGGCGGCCCGGCCCGGCGGACCGTGACGCACATCATCACAGTGTCCGACGGTCACCGTCGAGCGAGCAATCCGGACACCGCCCGAGACCACTACGGCGACTTCGTGTAGTCGTCGGGCTAGGTGGTGAACGACGCGGGCTGCCCCGTCGCCTCGAGCACCGACATCCACAGGTCGCCGTCGGGGTCGACCTGGTTGCGGTGCGAGGTGATCAGCTTCATCGGGATGTGCACGAACCGGCGTCGCCAGCGCACGACGACGGTGTCGGTGCGTCCGGCCATGCCCGCGTGGACGGCCGCGTGGGCGAGCCGTACGCAGTAGACGCTGTCGTAGGCGTTCGCGGCGACGCTGCGGATGGCGTAGCTGGGGTCGAGGTAGCGCACCGTCGGGGGCAGGCCGACCTCGGTCAGGTGCTCGGTCAGCTTCTGCTTGAGGAACAGGCCGATGTCGCCGAGTTTGGTGTTGCCCGACGCGTCGGTGGTGCGCCCCTCCTCCTCGAGGAGCTCCTGGCCCGCGCCCTCGGCGACGACGAGGACCACCTGTCCGTGCCGGCGCACGTGGTCCTCCACCTGGGCCAGGACGCCGTTCGGCCCGTCGAGGGCGAAGGGCACCTCGGGGATGAGGACGAAGTCGGCGTCGTTGTTCGACAGCGCCGCGTAGCAGGCGATGAAGCCCGAGTGCCGGCCCATGAGCTTGACGATGCCGACGCCGTTCTCGGCGGCCTGCGACTCGACGAACACCGAGGCGATGAACTCGGTGGCCTGCGCGAACGCCGTCTGGAACCCGAAGCTCTGGTCGGTGTAGGGGAGGTCGTTGTCGATCGTCTTCGGGACCCCGACGACGGCGATGTCGAGCCCGCGGGAGTCGATCTCCTTGGTGATCTTCATGGCGCCGCGCATGCTGCCGTCGCCGCCGATGACGAACAGGACATGGATGTCCAGGGCGACCAGGGTGTCCACCATCTCCTCGGCGCTCTGGTCGCCGCGCGAGCTGCCGAGGATCGTGCCGCCGTCGTTGTTGATGTCGCGGACGGCGTTCAGGTCCAGCTCCACCACGCGCTCGCGGTGCGCCTCGGTGAGCCCCGCGTAGCCGTTGCGGAAGCCGTGGATGCGGGCCACGTGGTAGTGCTCGGTGAGCTCCTGCACGATGCCGCGGATGACGTCGTTGAGGCCGGGGCACAGGCCGCCGCACGTCACGATGCCGACGTTCGTCCTCGCCGGGTCGAAGTAGACCTTCCGCCGCGGCCCGGCCGCCTCGAGACTGGGTAGCTGGTCGATCGGGACACCGCGCCCGAGCAGCACCGAGACCGTGTCGTCGACCAGGACGCGGTCGTCCTCGTGGACGTAGTGCGGCGAGGTCCGTTTGGAGGCGAGCATCTCGGCGAACGGGGAGTCGTACCGGCACTCGCCGAGCGTCCGGACGCGCAGGTCGTCGAGCTCGAGGGTCACAGGAGACTCCCGGGTGGTCGGGTGCTACCGGTTCTGTATCGGTCACGATAACCGAGGGCCACGGCCCGTTCCATCGGGGAAGCTCCGGACGAGCTCGCTGCGCGAGCGGAGGCCGAGCTTGCGGTAGACGCGCGTCAGGTGGTTCTCGACGGTCTTGCGGGAGACGAACAGGGCGGCGGCCGCCTCGTCGTTCGACCGGCCCTCCGCGACGACCCGCGCGACCTGGAACTCCTGGGGCGTCAGCGCCGCCCACGCGGTCCGCGCGGGGGAGCGTCGCGGCGAGGACACCCCGGCCGCCGCCAGCTCGGACTCGGCGCGGGCGGCCCACGGCGCGGCCCCGAGGGCGACGAACGTGGCGTGCGCGTCGCGGGCCGCGGTGCGCGCCGCGGTCGGCCGGCGCAGACGGCGCAGGCACTCGGCCTCGGCGAGCAGGGTCCGCGCCCGCTCGAACGGTTGGTCGCAGCGGGCGTGGAGCTCGCGGGCCCGCGCGAAGCACGCGGCGGCCTCGTCGGCGTCGTCGGCCAGGAACCCGTGGCACCGGGCCGTCGTCGCGGCCGGGAAGGCGAGACCCGTCGCCGCCTTCGGCTCCCACCAGGCGAGCACCTCGCGGGCCCGGCCGGTGTCGCCGCGCCGGACGAGGGCCTCGACGAGGTCCGGGCCGTACGGGACGACGTTGCTCGCCTCGAGGCCGTCGGCGCGCGCCCGCCGGTGGGCCTGCTCGAGGCGGTCGACGGCGTCCTCGGTCTCCCCGGCGACGAGGGCGGCGAGCCCCTCCACCGCCGGGGCGTAGGTCTGCAGGCAGTCGATCCCGTGCGAACCGACCTCGGCGAGGACGCGTCGGGTGCTCTCGCGGCTGCGGTCCACGTGTCCGGTGACCGCGTCCAGCCGGGCGAGGGTCAGGGTGGCGATCGCGGCGGTGCCCGCCTCGCCCCTCTCCTCGGCCCACTGACGGGCCTCGACGGCGTCGGCGCGTGCGGCGGGCCAGCGCCCGCGCCACCAGTCGAGCTCGGCGCGGATCGCGTGCGCGTACGCCAGCATCGTGGCCGTGCCGTGGCGGCGACCCTCGGTCACGAGGGCGTCGATCCGCTGGTGGGCGTCCTCGTAGCGCTCGGTGTGGACGGCGACCTGGGCGAGCTGGGCCGCGTTCTGCAGCTCCCAGGGGCCCGCACCGGAGTCGAGACCGTCGAGCAGGGCGAGCGCCTCGCGGCTCTCCCCGCCGAGGACGAGCGCGCACACCAGCGCCGCGCCCGCCGACCCCGGCGCGAGGGCCGCCGCCCGACGGGCGAGGTCGAGCATCGCGTGGACCCGGCCCGACATCCCGGCCGGCATCGTCGCTTCCGTGTAGAGCACGGCGGCGGCCTGCGCGTCCACCGGCGCCACGCGCTCGGCCGCCCGCACCAGGTCGGTGTGGGCGCGCCGTGGATCGCCGAGCCAGGCGGTCGCCCGGCTCCGGACGACCTCGACGCCGGCGCCGAACGACACGTCGTCGTCCAGCGCCGCGGCCGCCTCGGCGTGCCCTGCCGCGAGGTCGAGAGCCCCGGCGAGGAGGAACTCGCGGGCGGCGGAGAGGAAGCGCCGGGCGCGGTGCCCGCGGTCGGTGGTGAGCTGCGCGGCCCGCGCCCACGCGTCGCCTGCGGAGCGGTGGCCGCCGAGCGCGGTCGCCTCTCCGGCGGCCCACGCCAGCTGTGCTGCGACGGCGTCGTCGACACCGTCCACGGTCGCGGCGAGGTGCCAGGCACGCCGCGCACCCGTGGTGCGTGCGGCCAGGGCACCGTGCACCCGGCGGGTGATCGCCCGATCGGCGCCGAGGACGACCGGGCGGAGCAGGGGATGGCGCAGGACGTGACGGTCGCCGTCCGCGTGGATCAGGCCGGCCTGCTCGGCGCACCGGCGGTCGTGGGCGGACACGCCGAGGTCGGCGAGCACCCGGTCCACGACCCCGGCGTCCGCCGATCCGGCGCCGGCGACGACGGCCACGGCCTCGCGCGCCGCCTCGGGGAGGCCCGCGAGCGCGCTCGTCCACAGGGACTCGAGGGCGGGGCCGGGTCGGGGAGCGCTCCTCCGGTCGCCCGTCCGGTGCCGCGCGTTCTCGACGAGGGCGAGTGGGTGCCCGGCGAGGTCCTCGACGAGCCGGTCCAGGGCGATCGGGGGGAGCCGGTCGGCGAGGGTCCCGAGGAGCAGACGGCTCTCGTCAGCGGCGAGCCCGTCGAGATCGACGACGAGCGCGCCCGGGACCGTTCGGCTCCGGTCACGGGTCGCCAGCACCAGCGCGACCCGCGACGAGCGCAGCCGTCGCGCCACGAACAGCAGCACCTCCGTCGACGCCGTGTCGACCCACTGCAGGTCGTCGACAACCACCAGGAGCGGGTCGCGCTCGCCCGCCGCCTCGAGCAGGCCGAGCGCGGCCGCGCACACCGCGAGAGACCCGCCGGCCTGACCGGCCCGCAGCGCCACGCTGACCTCGAGGGCCTCGCGCTGGACGTCCGGGAGCGCGGGGAGCGTGCCGCGCAGCGGCCGGACGAGGTCGGCCAGGACGGCGAACGGGAGACGCGACTCCGCCTCGCTCCCGGCGACCGTCACCCTGCGACTCCGTGTGCCCGCGCGGGCGAGCAGCTCCGTCTTGCCGATACCGGGCTCGCCGCGCACGAGGGCCACCCGCTCGGGACGGCGCCCGGCCACGAGCGCGCTGAGCGTCTCGATCTCGGCGGTCCGCCCCACGAACGTCGGCGCGTCCGTCGCTGTGCTCATCGTGTCCCCCCGTGGTGGTGTCACCGGGGCGTGCGTGGTGGGTGGGACCCAGGATGCCGCTGGTCCCTCGGTCGGTCGTGCCGCCTTTCGGGTCGGACCCGGGGGATTTCCCGGGTGCCCGGGAATGGCGTCCTAGGCCGTCGGAATGAACGAACGACCGTGCGCAATCGATCGATCACGGGTGGGCAGCAGCGGCCGGTCGGTACGGACGACGAGAACACATTCCGCGGTTGGCCATGTACTCGCCGCAACCTCGCGAACTGTCGATGTGGGAGTTCTCCCCACTGCCGCTGATGTACACGGAGCGGAATCGTCGAAACCGGACAGGTGGGGGGACGCCGTGTCGACATGGATGCTCTCCGAGTCGAGCCGAGGCGATCGCGCGCTGCTGTCCGGACTCACGCGGCTGCATGCGATGACGCATGCCGCGGAGGGGTCACCACTATGGAAGTCTCGGGAGGAAGCACATGACGGACAACGGCAACGGCCGGCGACGTGTCATCACGGCGCTCCGACACGGCGCCCACGCAATCATCGATGCAGCGCCGGGCGCGGCGGCAGCGGTCGGCACCGGGTCGTCGGTCCTCAGCGACGTGACCCAGGAGGCCGCGGTCGGCAAGGCGAGCGTCGAGACGGCGCAGGCGATGGCGGGCGTCACCGATTTCGACTATCTCTTCCGGTCCCTCGCGCACGACTCCACCAAGCTCTTGCCAGCGGAGACCCCGGAGATAGCCGCACGCACAGTCCGGGCACTCAACGAACTGGGCAACGCGATGGTCGAGCAGGACGTCCCGCAGGTGAACGCGCCGATTCCACCGATCTTCACCTACTGGGGTCAGTTCGTTGATCACGATCTCACCGCAGCAACGGACAACGACAGCGTCATCGGCATCGACGTCGAGCCTCTCGTGCCGATGGCACCCGGCGACGTGACGACGAAGCTCGTTAACGCCCGCAACCCGGCGCTCAACCTTGACTCGTTGTACGGCGACGGGCCTTTCGCGACACCGCAGGCTGGCAAGGTCATGGTGCCGTACCAGCAGAATGACAAGGCCAAGCTCCTCGTCGGGCCCCTCTCCGCCTCCACCCGCGGCGGCGAGCTGATCCCTCCGACCGGTGACCGTGACAGGGATCTGCCCCGGGACGGCCTCACGGCACAGATCGGTGACGGTCGCAACGACGAGAACCTTGTGGTTGCCCAGCTGCACGTGGCGTTCCTGCGTTTCCACAATGCGGTCGTCGACTGGGTGCGCCAGAACGAGCCGGAGCGCATCAGCGTGGGGGACGTCTTCGACCGCGCGCGCGGCCTCGTCCGTCACCACTACCAGTGGCTCTGCGTCAACGAGTACCTAGCGACGGTTCTCGATCGGGGGGCTGTCGACCGCGCTCTGGTGAGCGAGGACGACCTGCTGGGCTTCGCCGGGCGGGCGAAGCCGTACATGCCTCTCGAGTTCTCTGTGGCCGCCTTCCGGTTCGGCCACAGCATGATCCGTGGCGCGTACGACTGGAACCGGAACTTCGGTGATCCAGGAACGGGGCTTCCCAATTCTCCGCTCAGCCTGCTGTTCCAGTTCACGGGTACGGGAAAGTTTATCGACAATGCTCCGACGCTCCCTGACAACTGGCCCGCTGAATGGGACCGGTTCGTCAAGATCGATCCCGCATTCCCGATCCGCTCCGCGCGGCCCATTGACACGTTCATCGCCGCGCCGCTGACCGAGATGGTCAACCAACTGGTCGGAACAACGGAGGAGGACACCCCCGACAGCGAGCTCGGAAAACTGCTCAAGCACCTGGCGCGGCGCAATCTCCTCCGCGGCTTCCGGCTCAGCATCCCCACCGGACAGGCCGTGGCCGAGTCGTTGGGAATCACGCCCCTGACCGCGTCAGATATCACGAACGGCGTCGCCCAGCCCATCCAAGAAGCGCTCAGCATGGGCGAGTTCCTCGAGAAGCGAACAGTGCCACTCTGGTACTACATCCTGCGGGAATCGGAAGTCGTGAACGGCGGCGAGCGTCTCGGGCCCGTGGGTAGCAGGATCGTCGCTGAGACGATCATCGGTCAGCTCCGGTACGACCCGAAGTCGTACCTCAACCAGGGTGCGTGGACCCCCGCTGCCGGTGTGAAGTTCGCTGACGGTTCCACGGTGAACTCGATCGAGAAGTTCCTCCGCTTCGCGGGCGTTCTGGTATGAGCACCAGCCTGCGCGAGCAGCAGGATCTCGCCGCCACGCGGTACAGGAACCGCGCACCCGAACGGGCGGAGACCGAGCGCAAGCAGGAGGCCGGCGGCACCCCGGTCGTCGACGAGCCGGACCAGATCCAGGCCCGGGCGGAGAGGCTCCTCGGTGACGCCGTCGGCGTCCGGGCGGTGCGGCGGGCCGCGCGGACCGAGGGCGCCCTCGAGCGGATCATCGCCGGGAACGACCTGCAGCCGAGCCTCTTCCTCGGCCGCGGGACGGCGATCGCCGAGTCGGTCGGCCGGATATCGCTGGCGGGCGGCGGGGCCGGCACCGGCTTCCTCGTCGGTCGGCGGTTGCTGCTGACGAACAATCACGTCCTGCCCGACGCCGCCACCGCGGCGGACGCGTTCGTGGAGTTCGACGTCGAGCTCGGGCTCGACGGGAGGCCGGAGACGCCGGCCGTGTTCTCCCTCGACCCGGACACGCTCTTCCTCACCGACGCGGAGGTCGACGCCAGCCTCGTCGCCGTCGCGCGGGCGGGTGGTGTCGTCGCCGGCGAGAAGTACGGGTGGAACACGCTGCTCAAGCAGCAGGGGAAGATCGTGATCGGCGAGGCCGCGAACGTCATCGGTCATCCGTCGGGGCGCCGCAAGGAGATCGCGGTCCGCAACAACCGCCTGCTCGACCAGCTGGACCTCTTCCTCCACTACGAGGCCGACACGGAGCCGGGCAACTCCGGGTCGCCGGTGTTCAACGACCAGTGGGAGGTCGTCGCGCTGCACCACTCCGGGGTGCCGAGGACCAACGACGCCGGGCAGTGGCTGACGATCGACGGCAGGGTGTGGGACCGCGCCATGGGCGACGCCGTCGTCGACTGGGTGGCCAACGAGGGCGCGCGGATCTCGGTGGTGCCCACGCGGCTCCGGGCGCTGGCCCGCACGCCCGCGCAGATCGCTCTGGTCGACGAGCTCGGTGCCGAGGCGGTCGACGCGGTGCCCACTGAGGCCCGGGTGCGCGGCACGGCGATCGCCCGCGAGGACACCGGGGGTCGGGGGCTCCGCGGCGTCCCGGAGACGCCACCCCATCTCGTGTTCCTGCACGGTCGGGCCCAGCAGAACCGGGATCCGAAGGAGCTGCGCCTCGCCTGGGCGGGGGGTCTCACGCGCGGGCTCGGTGCGGCCGGACTCCCACCCCTCGACCCGGCGCGTGCGTGGTTCCCGTACTACGGCGACCGTCTCGCCCAGCTCGCCGGCCCGTCGGCCGTCGAGCTGGCGGGGGCCGTCGAGGACGCCGAGGCCACGGCGGCCGAGCAGGCGGCGCCCCCCGGTCCGTCGGCGCGCGCCACGTACGCGGCGCTCATCGAGGACGCGGCGGCGCACGCCGGGTTCCGTCCGGAGACAGCGGACGAGGGCCTCGCGGATCTCCTCGGGCCCGTCCAGGCGGCGCTGTCGCACCTCGCGGCCAGCAGCCGGCTCGACGACCTGTTCATCGCCCTCCGCTTCCGGGACGTCGCGCTCTATCTGGACGACGACCAGGTCCGCAGCCAGGTCCTCGACACCGTGCTCGAGACGTTCCCGACGTCCGGGCCGGTGACGCTGGTGTCCCACAGCCTCGGGACGGTGGTCGCGCTCGACCTCCTCACTCGGGTGCCGCCGCCGGTGGACCTCCGTCTGCTCGTCACCGCCGGCGCCCCGCTCGGGCTGGACTCGGTGAACAAGCGACTGCTCTCGGGAGGTCCACGACAGCCGGACGTCGGGCGGTGGGTCAACGCGTGGTGCGTGGCCGACGCGGTGACGATCGGCTGCCCGCTCGCCCCGACCTGGGGCAACGGCGTCGAGGACATCCGGACCGACAACCCGCTCACGGCAGCCCATGCGATCGCCGAGTACCTCGCCGACCTGCGGGTGGCGTCGGCGATCGGGGACGCGGTCTGATCTGACCACCGTCGACCACGGCGGCGCGTCGTCGGACGGGGGAGCCCACGTCGTGCCGGACGACCCGGCGCTCGTCGGTGAGCGAGAGCGAACCCGTGGGCCACCGACCTGCCTACCCTGGGCGGCGGCAACGACGCCGGCGGTTCACCAGGGATAACTGAGCGCCGCGCTGCCGTCCGGGCTACGGTGCGGCGGTCCCGCTGCCGCCATCCGGAGGAACCATGGCCGACGACATCGTGGTCACCCGCACCGTCGACGCGACCGCCGAGCGCGTCTGGGACCTGGTGGGCGACCCCGCCCGGATCGGGGCCATCTCGCCCGAGTGCCACCGCGTCGACTGGCTCGGCGGCGCCTCCGGGCCCGCGCCCGGAGCCAAGTTCAAGGGCCACAACCGCAAGGGCCTGTTGCGCTGGTCGACGGTCGGCACGGTCGTCGAGTTCGCCCCGCAGCGGGAGATCAGCTGGGACGTCGACCTCATGGGCCAGTCCGTGGCCCGGTGGGGCTTCCGGTTGGCCCCCGAGGGCGAGCGGACGCGGATCGACCAGTACTGGCAGGACAAGCGCAGCCCGCTCGCCAACATCGTCGGACGGGCGCGCGCCTGGGACGTGCCCGCGGCCAACCGGCGCGGCATGGAGGAGACGCTCGACGCGCTGCGCCGGCAGGCCGAACAGGGTTGAGCTGGAGGTCAGGCCTCCATCGACGCGAGGCTCTCGAACCCGGAGAGCTGCAGCACCCGTCGGGTGTGCGACCCGGGCGGCACCTCGACCCGCAGCTCGATCTGCAGCACCTCGAGGCGCGCGGCCAGCGCGAACAGCACGCGCAGGCCGGCGCTGTCCAGGTAGTCGAGGTCGGCCAGCTCCAGGGTCACGGTGTTCGTCTCGTTCGGGATCGCCGCGGCCAGCTGGTCCTCGACGAGGTTCGCGTTGTCGAGGTCGACCTCGCCGCTGATCGTGATGCGGACGTCGGCACCCTCGGGCCGGACGACGACGGTGGCGTCGGTCATGGCGCATCCCCCCTGATGCGACGCCGGAAGGTCACGGTCGTGCCGCCCGCCCCGGCGATCACGTCCATCTCGTCGCTGCACTGCCGGATGAGGGTCGTGCCGCGCCCGCGATTCTGCCCGCGGGCCGACCGCCAGCGGCCGTTGTCCCGCACGGTGGTCACCACCGATCCGCCCTCGCGCTCCATCTGCAGGGTCAGCGTGCCGCCCGCGGGCCCGTAGGCGTGCTCGACGACGTTGGACGCGGCCTCGCCGGCGGCGACCAGGATGTCGGCCATGTCCTCCCCGGTGGCCCCGGCGGCGGCGAGCCAGCGGCGGACCGCCGAGCGGATGTCCGCCAGGACCCGCGGCACGGCCGGCACGACGATGTTCAGCGGCACCACGGCCGGCGTCACGCCACGCCGGAGGACGAGCATGGCGACGTCGTCGTGCACCGACTCCGTCCCGATCATGCGGTGCAGCACCGTGGCACACACCGCGTCCGCGTCCGTGTCCGCATCGATGACCTCGCACAGCGTGTCGAGCCCGACGTCGAGCGAGCGCCCGCGCCGCTCGACGAGACCGTCGGTGTAGAGGAAGAGCAGCGACTGCGCCGGGAGCTCGATCGTCGTCGTGCGCCGCGGCGGGCCGACCGACACGCCGACCGGCAGGTCGACGGGCACGTTGATCAGGCTCGCCGCGTGCCCGGAGCGCGCGAGGACCGGCGGCAGGTGACCCGCGGTCGACAGCGACAACGACTCCAGCGACGGCTCCACGATCGCGTAGAGCACGGTCGCCATCACGTTCTCCTCGAAGTGCTGGACGTTGGCGTCCAGTCGTTCGATCACCTCGGCGGGATCGTCCTCCTCGAGGGCGAACGCGCGCAGCGCGCTGCGCAGCCGGCCCATGACGACGGCGGCCTGCAGCCCGCGGCCGACGACGTCGCCGATGACGATCCCCAACCGTCCCGACGGCAGGGAGAACACGTCGTACCAGTCCCCGCCGAGACCGCCCGCTTCGCCGGGAACGTAGCGCGCCGCGAAGTCGACGCCCGTGACCTTCGGCAGCGCACCGGGCATGAGGCTGCGCTGGAGCACCGACGCCGCGGCGCGGTCGAGGCCGGTGAGGTGGGTGCGCGTGACGAGCGCGATCCGGTCGGCGGCCGTCTGCAGCAGGTCCGCGTCGTCGGAGGTGAACAGCCGCGGCCGCAGGGTGCCGACGTGCAGGACGCCGATGACGCTGCCCTCGGCGATCAGGGGCACGCCCAGCAGCGAGCGGATGTCCTTGTCGCGAAGGATCGGGTTCATGACGTTCGAGTGGTCGACCTCGTCGATCACGACCGGCCGGCGACCCGCGGCGATGCGCCCCGCGAAGCCCTTGCCGACGGGGATCCGCACCCCCTGGCGCACCTCCTCCTCGATGCCACGCGCGGCGGTGGCCACGAGATTGTCCCCGGCGGCGTCGAGCAGGAGTACGGCCGCCGTGTCGGCCCCGAGCAGGGCGCGCACGCGGTCGAGGAGCTCGGTGAGCATGTCCTCGACGTCGAGGTGGGCGAGCCCGGTGTCGGTGATCTGTTCGATGCGCCGCAACCGATCCTCATCGGTGACGGGGCTCGACGCTGCCATGGGCGCGAACGCTAGTACGCCCGTCCGATGTCGCGGAACGACCGTGGCGCCGAAACGACCGTGGCCCCGAACGAAAGGGCCTCTCCCGTGTCGACGCCGTCGGCGGGGCTGTCGGTGCTCCCGGCTAGCGTGGCGGGCGTGCGACTGGCGACGTGGAACGTGAACTCGGCCAAGGCGCGCGAGCCGCGGCTGCTCGGCTGGCTCGACGAGCGCGCGCCCGATGTGGTCTGCCTGCAGGAGACCAAGCTGTCCGACGAGGCGTTCGACGAGTCGTTCGGCGCCCCGCTGACCGAGCGGGGCTACGCCGTCGCCCATCACGGCGAGGGCCGCTGGAACGGCGTCGCCCTGCTCTCGCGTGTCGGGCTCGACGACGTGGAGGAGGGCCTGACCGGCGGGCCCGGCTACCCGCACCAGGAGGCGCGCGCGGTCACCGCGACCTGTGGCGGCCTGCGCGTCACCTCGGTGTACGTGCCGAACGGGCGCGAGCCCGGCGACCCGCACTACGCCTACAAGCTCGAGTGGCTCGCCGCGCTGCGCGACCGCGTCGAGGCCACCGGGGCCGACTCGGCGGTCGTGGCGGGCGACTTCAACATCGCCCCCGCCGACCCCGACGTCTACTCGGTCGAGGCGTTCGCCGAGTCCACCCACGTCACGCCGCCCGAGCGCGAGGCCCTCGCGGCCCTGCTCAAGACCGGGCTGCACGACGTCACCCGCGAGCGCTGGCCCGACGAGCGCGTCTTCACCTACTGGGACTACCGCGGCGGCGCGTTCCACCAGGACCGCGGCATGCGCATCGACCTCGTGCTCGCGGGCGAGCCGGTGGCGCAGCGCCGCGCGGCGCTGTGGGTCGACCGCCAGGCCCGCAAGGGCACCGGCCCGTCCGACCACGCGCCGGTGATCCTCGATCTCGACGAGGCCCCCGACGGCGACATCGGCCCCGTCGTGCCACCGCCGTCCCTGGGCGCCAAGAAGGGCGGCTCGCGCAAGAAGTCCTGAGGGCCGAGGAGATGGGCGCGGTTCGGCACCCGGAAGCCCGATCGCGTCGTCGTCGACGACGAGCGGCACGACCGCGCCGTCCCCCTGCGCGGCGGCGCGGAGGACGGGCTGGTCGTGGAGGTCCCGGGTGACCCGGCAGAGGGTCGTCACGGGGTCGCGTTCCCGTCAGGAGCGGGCCGTGCTCACCAGCGCGGCGGCCCACTGCTCGAGGGTCGTCGGGGTGGTGGTCGCCGGGGTGCGCCCGGCGTGGCTGCGCACGACGCCGCGGTTGAACGCCGCGTTCATCGCGAGGTGCTCCTCGGTGAGGTCGGCGGGCAGGCCGGCCTCGACCAGCACCGTGCGCATCACGTCGTCGGGCGCGCGCTCGTAGCGCAGCGGAGTGCCGAGCACCCCACCGAGCCGGGCGACGGCGCCGGGCATCGTCACGTCCTCGGCGCCGAGGACCTCGCGGATCCCGGACGCCGTCGGGTCGAGCAGCGCGGTGGCCGCGACGTCGCCGACGTCGGCGGTGGCCACCATCGGCAGCACGACGTCCGGGTCGACCGTGTCGTGGTGCACGCCCGTCGCCTGCATCGCGGCGAGCGAGGGCAGGAACGACTCGAAGAACAGCCCGGGGCGCACGAACGTCACCTGTGCGTCGAGCGCGCGGAGGCGCTGCTCCTGCTCGTACAGGGTCTCGAGGAAGCCGGTGCCGCGCTCGACGTCGGCGCCCAGCGAGCTCAGCGCGACCACCCGCGGGACGCGGGCGGCGGCGAGCGCCGTCGCGATCGCGCTGCCGACCTGCTCCTGCTGCGTCCGGTAGCCGCCCGCGGCCAGGTCGAGGGGCATGAGGACGTAGGCCGCGTCGGCGCCGCGCATCGCTCCGGTGAGGTCGGCGGGGTCGGTGATGTCGCCGACGACCGGCTCGGCGCCGCGCCCGACGGCGTCGGCGAGCCGGGCGGCGTCGCGCCCCACGGCCCGCACCGGCACCCCGGCCTCCCGCAGGCGGCGGACGACCCGGCCGCCGGTGTTCCCGCTCGCTCCCAGAACAGTGATCATGATGGCGTCTCCTCGGTGTGGCCCGATCTGCTGCGTCCGAGCCTGCTGCCGGGACGCCGGACGAGCCATCACCAGGACGCCGGGTTCCTTGCTCGATCGTCCATCGTGCTGGAGGATCGATGCCGTGACCGTCGTCCAGCCGCCCTGGACCCCGACCGACGCCGTCGGGGAGGCCCTGCACGTCCTGCGCATGAACGGGACGTTCTACTGCTCGTCCGACCTGCGGGCGCCCTGGGGTCTGAAGCTGCCGCGGACGCCCAGCTGCCTGTGGTTCCACGTCGTGACGTCGGGGTCCGCGACGATCCGGGTGGGCGACGACGAGGGGACGCTCTCGCCGTCGGACGTCGTGCTCCTGCCGCGCGGCGAGGGCCACGAGATGCGCTCGACCGACCCGGCGCCCCGCTCACCCGCGCCGAACGTGCTGACGCTGCCGCACACCTGGTACGGCGACCGCTACGCGACGATCACCTACGGCGGCGACGGGCCGACCACGACCATGGTCTGCGGCGCCGTCCGCCTCGAGCACCCGATGGCCGAGCGGCTCGTCGAGCTGATGCCCGACATCGTGCACGTGCCGGTCTCACCGCTCACCGCGCGTCTGCACGACACCCTGCGGTTGATCGCGCTCGAGGTGGAGGAGACCAGCCCGGGCGGCGAGGCCGTGATCACGCGCCTCGCCGACGTGCTCGTCGTGCAGATGCTGCGCGCGTGGCTGTCGCACGACCCGGCGGCACGCTCGGGCTGGCTGGGCGCGCTCGCCGACCCCGACATCGGCCGTGCGCTCGCCCTCGTCCACGCCGACCCGGCCCACGACTGGACCGTCGCCGGCCTCGCCCGCGAGCTCGCCCTGTCCCGCTCGACCTTCGCCGCCCGCTTCACCGCACTCGTCGGCGAGCCGGTCATGGCGTACGTGACGCGCTGGCGGATGCTCGTCGCCCACGACCGCCTGCGGGCGGGCGACACCACGGTCGCGGCCGTCGCCGCGGCCATGGGCTACCGCTCCGAGGCGGCCTTCAGCCGCGCGTTCCGCCGCGTCGTCGGGACCCCGCCGGGCTCCGTGCGCGCCCGCCCGCGTACGGACGAGATGCGGCTCGGTGCGTGAGGTGCGTGAGGTGCGGGAGACCGCGAACGGCCGGCCGGCCGGTCTCGCCGACATCGGCACGTGATCGCGTCGAGTCGGACACGGCTCCGTCGACGCGCGCCCGCGGCCTCGGCCGACCGCGATCATGGATGCGCCAGCCTCCGAGATCCGGATCCGTGGCGCGAATGTCTCGCTGAGCGGAGCGTTCGCTCCACAGATCCAGATCTTGCTTGCCCGGCGGTGTGCTCGGTGGCCCGTCGCCGCGTCCGGTAGGGCAATGCGAACTGGTACAGGCCCGTGAGCAGGAGCAGCGCGAGGGGGGTCGGCGCCGGCTGCTCAGGTCACCGACATCGGCCCGACGCCCGTCACGTGCACGACGGCGGCGCCCAGCTCGTCGGAGGCGTCGAGGTCGACGTCGGCGGTGATCGACCAGTCGTGGTCGCCCTCGGGGTCGTCGAGGACCTGGCGGACGTGCCAGGTCCGCCCGTCCACGGTGACGCGGTAGAACGCGGGGCCGCGCGCGTCGGGGCCCGCGCCGAGCTCGTCGTACTCGGCGAAGTAGCCCTCGACCGCCTCGGTCCAGAACGCCGCGTCCGGGCCGTGCTCGGCCAGCTCGGCCAGCTCGGCGGGGGAGCGGCGGGCGAAGAGCTCCACGCGGCGGAACATCTCGTTGCGCACGAGCACCCGGAACGCGCGCTCGTTGCGCGTGACCGGCGGCGGGCCCTGGTCGACCGGGCGGGCGTCGTCGCCGGCCGCGTCGAGCGCTGCATCAGACCCACCCGCCCCGGCGAGGTTCTCCCACTCGTCGAGCAGCGACGAGTCGGTCTGCCGGACGAGCTCGCCGAGCCAGGCGATGAGGTCGTCGAGGTCCTCGGTGCGCGACGCCTCGGGGACCGTCTGGCGCAGAGTGCGGAAGGCGTCGGTGAGATAGCGCAGGACGAGGCCCTCGGAGCGCGCGATCTTGTAGTACGAGACGTACTCGGTGAACGTCATCGCGCGCTCGTAGAGGTCGCGGACCACCGACTTCGGCGACAGCTCGTGGTCGGCGACCCAGGGGTGCCCGGAACGGTAGGACTCGTAGGCGCCCTCGAGGAGCTCGGCGAGCGGCTTCGGCCACGTGACGTCCTCGAGGAGCTCCATGCGCTCCTCGTACTCGATGCCCTCGGCCTTCATCGCCTGCACGGCCTCGCCGCGCGCCTGGTTCTCCTGGGCGCGCAGGATCTGCTTCGGGTCGTCGAGGGTCGACTCGACCACCGAGACCATGTCGAGCGCGTAGGTCGGCGACTCCTTGTCCAGCAGGTCGAAGGCCGCCAGCGCGAACGGCGAGAGCGGCTGGTTGAGCGCGAAGTCGACCTGGAGGTCGTCGACGAGGCGCACGTCGGGGCACCTCTGGTCCGGGTCGAGCTCCGCTTCGCCGCGTCTTCCCGCGGGCGGTCCGATCCGCTCGAGGACCTGTGCGTCGATGAGGCCCCGGTAGAGCGCGATCGCGCGCAGGATCAGGCGGCGCTGGACCGGGCGGTCGGCGTGGTTGTCCTCGAGCAGGTGGCGCATCGCGGCGAAGAAGGGCTGCTTTCGCTGCGCGACCTGCAGCAGCATGGCCGTCGACACCCGGAACTGGCTGGTCAACGCCTCGGGCTGCGCCTCGATGAGCCGCTCGAGGGTCTTCTCCGACCACGACACGAAGCCCTCGGGCGGCTTCACCCGCACCACGCGCCGCTGCTTCTTGACGTCGTCACCGGCCTTGGCGAGGCGCTTGGCGTTCTCGACCTCGTGCTCGGGGGCCTGGGCGACGACGTAGCCCGCGACGTCGTGCCCGGCGCGTCCGGCGCGACCGGCGACCTGGTGGAACTCGCGGGCGCGCAGGTGGCGCACGCGCTGGCCGTCGAACTTCGTCAGCGCGGTGAACAGCACCGTGCGGATGGGCACGTTGATGCCGACGCCGAGGGTGTCGGTGCCGCAGATGAGCTTGAGCAGCCCCGCCTGCGCGAGGGTCTCCACGAGGCGCCGGTACTTGGGCAGCATCCCGGCGTGGTGCACGCCGATGCCGTGACGCACCAGGCGCGAGAGCGTCCTGCCGAACCCGGCGGTGAAGCGGAACGAGCCGATGAGCTCGGCGATCTGCTCCTTCTCCGCCTTCGTCGAGACGTTGAGGCTCATCAGCGCCTGCGCCTGCTCGATGGCTGCGGCCTGCGTGGTGTGGACGATGTAGACCGGCGCCTGCTGCCCGGCGAGCAGCTCGGTGATCGTCTCGTGCAGAGGCGTCGTGGCGTAGCGGAACGACAGCGGCACCGGGCGCTCGGTGTGCGCGACCACGGCGGTCTCGCGGCCGGTGCGCCGGGTCAGGTCGCCCTGGAAGAAGGTGACGTCACCGAGGGTCGCCGACATCAGCAGGAACTGGGCCTGCGGCAGCTCGAGCAGCGGCACCTGCCACGCCCAGCCGCGCTCGCTGTCGGCGTAGTAGTGGAACTCGTCCATGACCACCTGGCCGACCTCGGCCCCGCTGAACCCCTCGATGGCCGGCCCCTCGCGCAGTGCCCAGTTGGCCAGGACCTCGGCGGTGCAACAGATCACCGGTGCTTCGGGATTCACGGCGGCGTCGCCGGTGAGCATCCCGACGTTGGCGTAGCCCAGCTGGGCGCCGAGGGCGAAGAACTTCTCCGAGACCAACGCCTTGATCGGCGCGGTGTAGACCGAGCGCTCGCCCCGCGACATCGCCGTGACGTGCGCGCCGAGCGCGACCAGCGACTTGCCCGAGCCCGTCGGCGTCGAGAGGATCACGTTCGACCCCGACACGAGCTCGATGAGCGCCTCGGACTGGGCGGGGTAGAGGTCGAGACCGCGCTCGGCGGCCCACTCGGCGAAACCCTCGTAGATCTCGTCGGGGTCCGCGCCGGAGGCGGGCAGGAGCGCGGTCGAGGTGGTCACGCCTCCATTGTCCGGGATCGCATCCCCTCCTCGAGGAGGCCCGCGGGTTACGATCCGTCACTGCGAGCGCCTGCCGTCGTTGGGCTGGTCGGTGGCAGGAAGGATGACGTGTGACCCAGGGTGACGAGGCGACGAGCACGACGCGCGCCCCGCTCGGCCGCCGGGCGGCGACCAAGGCACGGACCCGCGAGGCCTTGCTGGACGCCGCGCGCCGGGTCTTCGCCGAGCGCGGGTACGGGCCGGCGTCCGTGGAGGAGATCGCGCGCACCGCCGGCGTGTCCGTCGGGTCGGTGTACGTGCACTTCGCGAGCAAGGAAGCGCTGTTCACCGCCCTGCTCGAGGCCCAGACCTCGGCGGATGTCTCGGCGATGAGCGCGGTCGTCCACGACGACCCGGACGAGACCTTCGCGGCCCTCGATCGCCTGGTCGCCGACGTCGCCGACTCCCGCGAGGAGGCGCTGCTCGACGCCGAGATGTGGCTCTACGCCGTGCGCCACCCCGAGTTCGCCGACCGTCTCGCCGAGCACGAGGTCCGGATGGCCCGCTTCGCGAACGACCGGCTCTCGCACGACTGGGACACCATGGACCCCGCCGTGCGCTCCGCGGTGCGTGACGACGAGTTCGTCATCGCGGCCGCGGCGCTGTTCCACGGCCTCATCCGCCTGCGCCGCGTGCTGGGCGAGGACGCGGTGCCCACCGACCTCTACAGCCGGGTGCTGCGGCTGATCCTGCGCCTGCCGGCGTCCTAGCGACCAAGGATCACGAGGCGGGGAGCACCGCCCGCAGCGACGGCACGAAGGCGGCCGGGTCGTCGGCGAAGCCGATGTGGTCGCCGGGGAAGAGCGTCGGGTCGGTGCCCAGCGCGGCCGCCAGCGCCCGCGAGGTGCGGTCGCACAGCTGCCCGGCCGAGTCCTCGCCGATACCGACGACGATGCGCGGACCCCCGGCGCGCAGCACCGCGACGTCGGGCCGGAAGTGCGTCGTCGGGCGCAGGAGGTGCGCGTTCTGGTAGTCGCCGTCGGCCTTCGCCGCGGTGTCCGGCTCGGACGCGAACACCATCTGGAACACCTCCTCGGGCATCGCGATGTCCGCGTTCTCCAGGAACGCCCGCCACGAGCCGACGTGGTCGCCCGCGAACCAACGCTCGATCACCACGTCCTCGCCGGCATGGCGCTCCTCGCGGTCGGGCAGCAGCTCGACCAGCGGCGGCTCGTGGGCCACGACGGTGTCGAGGAGCCCGGGGTGCTCCTGCGCCACGGCGAGCGCGGTGACGGCCCCGCCGCTGGACCCGAACAGCGTCACCGGGCCGGCGGGGTCCATGTGCCGGATCAGCCGGGCGACGTCGTCGGCGCGGGTCGACAGCGTCGGGCTCGCGTCCGGGTCGTCCACCGGGCTGCGGCCGATGCCGCGGACGTCGGTGGTCAGCACGGTGTGGTCGACGGCGAGCAGGTCGGCGAGGCCGGCGAAGGCGTCGGCGCCCATCGGCGTCCCGAGCAGGACGACCAGCGGGCCGGTGCCGCGGACCTCGTGGTGAAGGCGGGCGCCGGGGACGGCGAGGGTGTCGATGACGGGCGAGGGGGTGGCGGTCACGGGAACCTCCGGGGTGGTCGGGGTGTCGTGGGTGTGACGGGTCCGAGGCCCGGGAGTCATCGGTCCCGCGAGAATTTCGGGTACGCCCGGCTCGTGTCCGAGAATTCGCGCGACCTGACCTGGATCCCCCGCCTGCTCGGCGTCGCCACCGCCGGTTACAGCGTGGCGATCATCGCCAACCCCTCGCTGTTCGCCCGGACCACCGGCCTCCAGGCCGACGGGGCACCGCTGCCCACCGCCACGGCGATCGGGGTGCGCGCGCTCGGCGGCCGCGACCTCGCGTCCGGGATCGCGATGGCCCTCGCTCCCGCCGGGAAGGCGCTCAGGACCGCGGTGGCCGTGCGCGTCGGCGCCGACGTCGCCGACCTCGCGGTGCTGGGGACCTCGCTGCCCGGGCAGCAGTACCGCGCGAAGGCGGCCGGCGTCGCGGCCGCGTGGGGCGCGCTGTGCGGGCTGAGCTACCTCGCCGCCGGCGACTGATCGACCGGTACCTCCGCAGGCCGCAGGTGGTAGACACCGGCGGCCGGGGTGAGCGGATGCAGGTCGTAGACGTGGACGACCTTGGGGCCGTCGTGGAGGTGGGTGTGGGTGACCACCGGGAGGGGTGCGCCGTGACGCGCCTCGCGCACCTCCACACGCCCGTCGAGCGGCCCGCCCACGTAGAGCAGGACCGCGTCCTCGTCGGTCATGGCGGCCTCCCCGGGAACGCTCGACGGCTGGCAGGTGGACGGATGATGCGTCGGATCCAGCGTAGGGATCAACACCGTCGGGCGCTGCGTCTCTTCGGAGGCAAACGGTGACGAACGGTGACGGCGGCGGTGACGGCGGCGGTGACGGCGGCGGTGACGGGGTGCGGGACTGGACCGCGCCCGGCACCGCGCCGCTGGTCCCGGAGATCACGCTCCTGCTCGCCGACGACATCCACCGCACCTGGTCGGCCCTCGACGAGGAGGCGCCGCCGTTCTGGGCGTTCGCGTGGGTCGGCGGGCAGGCCCTCGCCCGGCACGTCCTCGACCACCCCGACCTCGTGCGCGGGCGCCGCGTGCTCGACCTCGCGTCCGGGTCGGGGCTGGTCGCGATCGCCGCCGCCCGCGCCGGCGCCGCTGCGGTGATCGCCTCCGACACCGACGCCCGCTCCCGTACCGCGATCGGGCTCAACGCCGCGGGGAACGGCGTCGCGATCGCCGTGGTCGGCGACGTGGTGGAGGCCGAGGAGGCGCTCGACGTCGACGTCGTCCTCGCCGGCGACGTCTTCTACGAGCAGCCGATGGCCCGGCACATGGAACGGTTCTGCGACGAGGCGAGCGGCGCGGGCGTCGACGTCGTCGTCGGCGACCCCGGTCGCGAGTACCTGCCCCGGGGGCGGGTGACGGCCCTGGGCAGCTACGAGGTCACCGGCACCGGCGACCTCGAGGGCGGAGCGACCACCACGACCACGGTCTACCGCTTCACCTGATCCGGGACCTCCTGTACAACCGTCACGACTGACGGTCCGGGGAAAGATCAGGGAGGCGCGGTGCGCGCGGTGCAGGTCGTCCGGCTCGACGGGCCGGAGGCGGTCGAGGTCAACGAGGTCGAGGAGCCGAAGGCCGGGGCCGACCAGGTGCTGATCGACGTCGAGGCGGCGGGCGTCGTCTTCCCCGATCTCCTGCTCACCCGCGGCCAGTACCAGATGCGGCCCGAGCTGCCGTTCCTGCTGGGCAGCGAGGTCGCGGGCACCGTGCGCGAGGCCCCCGACGGCTCGGGCTTCTCGCCGGGCGACCGGGTGGCCGCGCTGCCGGTGCTCGGTGGCTTCGCGACCACGGTCGCGTCGTCGACCGAGACCGTGTTCCCGCTGCCGGACGGGGTGTCGTCCGACGTCGGGGCCTGCCTGCCGATGAACTACCTGACCGCGCACTTCGTGCTCGAGACCCGCGCGCACCTCGCGGCGGGGGAGACGGTGCTCGTGCACGGCGCCGCCGGCGGCGTCGGTGTGGCCTGCATCCAGTTCGCGAAGGCTCGCGGGGCGACGGTGATCGCGGTCGTGTCGTCGGAGGCCAAGGGCGCGGTGGCCGCGGCGGCGGGCGCCGACCACTGGGTGCTCGTCGACGGCTTCAAGGACGCCGCCAAGGAGCTGACCGGCGGGCAGGGCGTCGACGTCGTCGTCGACCCGGTCGGCGGCGACCGATTCACCGACTCGCTGCGCAGCCTCGGCGAGGACGGCCGGCTCGCGGTCGTCGGCTTCACCGCCGGCGAGATCCCCACCGTGAAGGTCAACCGGCTGCTGCTCAACAACATCTCGGTCGTCGGCGCGGGCTGGGGCGCCTACGCGACCAGGCGCCCGGGCTTCATGCACCGCCAGTGGGACGCGCTCCGCGCCGACATCGCGAGCGGGAAGCTCGCCCCGCCGATCAGCGCCACCTACCCGCTCTCGCAGGCCGCGGCGGCGGTCGCCGAGCTCGCGGAGCGGCGCGTCACGGGCAAGGTCGTCATCCATCCCGGGGAGCAGTAGTGGACCTCGCGCACACCCGCACCGGGAGTGGCGAGCCCGTGCTGCTCCTGCACGGGATCACCCACCGCCGCCAGGGCTGGGACCTCGTCGCGCCGCTGATCGCCCAGGAGCGCGAGGTCTGGGCGCTCGACCTCCCGGACCACGGCGAGTCGCCGGACCTCCCGTCCGAGTACACCGGCGACATCGCGCCCGTCGCCGACGCCGTGGAGGCGTTCTGCCGGGCGCGGGGACTCGACCGTCCGCACGTCGTCGGCAACTCGCTCGGCGGCCTCGTCGCCCTCGAGCTCGCGGCGCGGGGGACGGTGCGCTCGGCGACGGCGCTCTCGCCCGCCGGGTTCTGGTCGACGGCCGAGCGGATCTACGTCCGCGGGGTCCTCGGCGGGGCGCACGCGCTGCTCGCCCTGATCCCGTCGCAGCGGCTGCGGCGCATGCTCGCGACGCCGATCCTGCGCACGGTCCTGCTCGGCGTGCTGCTGGCGCACCCGTCGCGGGTCGATCCCGAGCAGATCATCGGCGACCTGCACGGCCTGGGCCACCCGCGCTCGTCGTTCCGGAAGATGCTGACCCGCCTCGACACGTGGACGGTGCCGCAGCCCGCCAGCGTGCCGACCACCGTCGGCTGGGGGGCCCGCGACTTCCTGCTGCCCCGCTGGCAGTCGAAGCGACTGCGCCGCGCCCTGCCCGGCGCGGCGGTCTACGTCCTGCCCGGCTGCGGGCACGTCCCGATGGGCGACGATCCCCACCTCGTCGCCGACCTCGTCCTCGCGGCGACGCGCCCGCGGCCCGTCTGATCGCGACGTGCCGACGCTCTACCTGACCCGCGGGCTCCCGGCCTCGGGCAAGTCGACGTGGGCGCGGGCACTCGTGGCGTCGCGGCGGCCCGGCTCGATCCTGCGGATCAACCGCGACGACCTGCGCCGCAGCATGGTCGACGCCGCCTACTCGACGCCTCTCGACGCCGTGGAGCGGCGGATCTCCGACGTGGAGGGGCGCATCGCCCGCGGTGCGCTGCGCGACGGGGTCGACATCGTCGTCGACGCCACGAACCTGCGCGCCGGGCCGGCGCGGCGCTGGCTCGCGCTGGCCGAGGAGTGCGGGGCGGAGTGGCACGTCGAGGACGTGGTCTCCGATCTCGAGGAGTGCGTCCGCCGCGACGCCGCCCGCCCGGCGGTCGAGCGCGTGGGGGAGGAGCGGTTGCGCGACCTCGCCGCCCGGTTCCTCGACCCGGCGACGGGACGACCGCCGCCGCTCCTCCCGCCGCTCGTCCCACCGGCGGACTCATGTCCGTGCCAGCATGGGTCCGTGGCCCACGAGAACGAGTGGTACTACTGCCTCAAGCACCATCGGGTGGAGCCGTGGGACGGCTGCCGCGCCGCGGACCGGCTCGGCCCGTATCCCGACAAGGAGACCGCCGAGCACGCGCTGGAGATCGCGAAGCAGCGCACCGAGGCGGCGGACAGGTACGACGAGAGCTAGCCGAGGGGAAGCTAGTGCTGCGTCAGGAAACGTTGAGGCCGTAACCGAGACTTGATCAGGATCTTGAGGGGTTGGAGGCTGTTGCCCGGGAGGTGGGCGATGGCACGGCCTGCAGAGGTGTTCGCTCGGGAGCTGTCCGAGGCGGAGGCGGAGCGCCTGGTCAAGATCACCCGCACGGCGAAGGACCGGGTGCGGTTGCGGCGGGCGGGGATCGTGCTGGCCTCGACCCAGGGGCGTAGCGCCACCGACGCGGCGGCGATGTTCGCCGCGACCGCGGCGTACGCGCGGGAGGTGATCCACGCGTTCAACGACCAGGGGTTCGCAGCCTTGGACCCAAAATGGAGCGGGGGCCGGCCTCGTAGGTTCGGCCCCCGGTCCCGCGAGACGATCGCCCAGCTCGCCAAGACCGCCCCGGCCCAGCTCGGGCTGCCCTTTCACCACCTGGAGCCTGACCAAGCTCGTCGAGCATCTCGCCGTGGCCCACCGGATCGCGGTGAGTACCGAGACCGTGCGCCAGGTGCTGCGTGCCGCGGGGATCAGCTGGCAGGCCACCAAGACCTGGAAGGGCAGCCGGGACCCCGAGTTCACCGTCAAGAAGGACCGGATCCTCGAGCTCTACGACCAGTCCACGGCCGGGACCGTCCCCCACGGGGGGCGGGTGGTGTGCGTCGACGAATTCGGGCCGTTGAACCTGCAGCCCCGCCCCGGCCACGGTTGGTTCCCCCGCCGGCGGGCAGCGCGGCTGCGCGCGACCTACACCCGCACCGGCGGGGTGCGGCACATGTACGCCGCGCTCGACCTCGCCAGCGGGCAGCTGTTCTACCGGTTCCGCGACCGCAAACGCAGCCAGGAGTTCCTCGGGTTCCTGCGCCAGCTCCGGACTCGGTTCCCGACCGGGCGGCTGTTCGTGGTGTGCGACAACTTCTCCCCGCACCGCCACCACCGGGTCACGGCCTGGTGCGCCGCCCACGACGTCGAGCTGGTCTTCACCCCGACCCACGCCTCCTGGCTGAACTGGATCGAAGCCGAGTTCACCGCGCTGCGCTACTTCACCCTCGACGGCAGCGACTACCCCTCCCACGCCGCCCAGGAGCAAGCGATCGCGGGCTACGTGCGCTGGCACAACCGCCACGCCACCCCGAAACGCCGCTTCGCCGCCAACTCCAAGATCCGCAGACCCGATTACCTACCCAACGTTGCCTGACGCGGCACTAGCGGTACCAGCGCCGGTGGGCGGCACGCGCGACGTCGGTGACGTCGGCGACGAGCCGGTCGCGCTCCGCGCGGAAGCGTGCGGCGGGCAGGGAGATCGCGATCGCGGCGCTCACCCGGCCGCCGGGGTCGGCGATCGGGGCGCAGACGCAGCCGAAGCCGACCGCGTATCCCTCCTCGTCGAGCGCGTAGCCGTCGCGGCGCACCCCGGTCAGCTCGGCGTCGAACGCCGCCCTCGTGTCCGGCGCCCATCCGCGGGTGTCGAGCCGCGCGCGGCGGTCCGGCGCGAACGCCACGAGCACCTTGCTCACCGCCAGCGCGTGCGCCATCGACGGCGGGATGCGCGCGGGCAGCTCGGGAACGAGCCCGAGGCCCTGGTGGCCGCGCAGGTCGACGACGTCGAGGTGGTCGTCGTCCGCCCACTCGACGAGGTAGGTCCACGCGCGGGTGCGGCGGTAGAGCTCACTCACCGCGTCCGAGAGCACCTCCGGGAGCTCGCGCCGCGGCGCCGGCTGGTCGGGTCCGCCCCACGTCGGGCGGGGACGCAGGCGGTAGGCGCCGGTGTTGGTGCGCTCGGCGTGCCCGGTGCGCAGCAGCCCTGCCAGGACGGGTACGACGCCCGTGCTCGTGCGGCCGAGGTGGCCGCTCAGGGTCGCGAGGTCGACGCCCTCCGGGTGGGCAGCGAGCACGCGCAGTGCCCGCAGTGTGCCCGGGGCGAGGGTATCCTGTTCGCCCGTTCGGGGCCGCGGAAGCTCGATCGTCACGACACGTGATCGTAAGGATCGCGGTGTGCGCGGGGAACGGCTGCACCCTGAGGAAAGGGTGAAAGTCCGCACCGGACGTCAGTCGGCTGGCAGCGCCACGCCGCACCCCCCGGCACCGGGTCGGTGGGTCCTCGTCGGCGAGGCGCCCGCACTCCGGGCAGACACGGTGCATCCAGCAGGCGGGGTCGCCGCCCTCCTCGCCAGGCTCCACCGGGTCAGCGTGCGCCGGTGCGCCGGGCAGCGCTGGGCGAACGGGTCGTCGGACGCGAGGAGCCATGTGCCGTCGAACGCCGGCGAACTGAAGCGACTCCGAAACGACGAAAGCCCTGGCCGCGGCCCTCACGAGGGTTCCGACCAGGGCTTTCGTGCTGGGCGATACTGGGATTGAACCAGTGACCCCTACCGTGTCAACGGGGACGAGCGGTGCCACCGGGTCCTCGTTGGTGCGGTCGAGGTGCTGCCCGACGTGCCGTTCTCTGGTCTCCCGGACCGTGGCGGACGACCTCGAACGAGCGGCCTCGCTGCCTGCTCGCTGCCTCGTGCTGTCCGCGTCGACCGACGCACGGGCCGGCTCCGGGGACTCTCCCTCGGCGGCGCAGGGTCGCCTCGGACGGGCCGGTCGTGCGGTCGCAAGGGCTCCCCGTTCAGCATCGCCGCCGGCTTCCTCGTCGAGTCGTGCCCTTGCGACCGTGCGGCCGGGCTGTCAGACCCGTGAAGCGCCGACGTGGGTGAGGCCCCGTCCCGACCACCGCCCCACCGCCACCGTCGCCCAGCTCATCGGCTCGGACTGCTCCCTTGGTGGTGCCCGGGTCCAGGGCGGAGCGCCTGGCTGCCGGAGGCCGGACGCGTCTCGCACCGTCGTCCTGGTCGGCGTCGTCGCTGCCGCTGCCGTCGTGCCAGGCCCCGGGGCCGGGCGCGCGCCCCGGGTCGAAGACAGGAGGGGAAGCGTGCCCGGCCCGCAGGGGCCGGGCACGGCCGGCGCGCCAGCGCCGGCCCTGACCGTGGGCGGTGTGCGATGAGCGCTCTCGGTAAAGGGCGAACAGGTTTTCCGTCAGGACCTCAGGGCGATCAATCCAAGGTCCGGACCGTCGCCGAGGACGAGGCGGTCCGGCAGGAAGGGCGTGCGTCGCGGTGGAGGCGCCGCTCCCAGATTCAGAAGCTCAGCTCGATCGGCCGGCTACGCCGCTGCGGCATGGAGCGCGACCCGGACGCCGGCACGGTGCTCGTGGTGAGCGACCGTCCGGAAGGTCGTCGCGCCGGTATCGAGGGCCTGGTCACCTGCGGATCGGTGTGGGCGTGCCCTGTGTGCGCGGCGAAGGTCGCGGCCAAGCGAGCCGAGGAGCTGGCCCAGGTTCTCGATGCCGTTCACGCGGCGGGTGGTTCGGCGTTCATGCTCACCCTGACGATCAAGCACAGCGCCCGGGATCGGCTCGGCCTCTCGCGGGAGGAGCGGGAACGTCGCTACGTGCTCGACCGGCGCCGGAAGTGGCGTAACCGCCTCGACAAGATCGACCAGCGCCGAATGTCTCGGGAGACCGCCGAGCAGAAGGGCTGGGACGTCGACGAGCATCAGGCCGACGCCGACGACATCACCGAGGCCAGCATCCGTAAGGAGATCGGCGAGAAGGACGAGGCGTTCATCGCGGTCGGCGCGGAGGCGCGCAAGCAGCGCGACAGTGACATCCGCGAACTCGACGAGCTGAACGCCCGCCAGGGCTGCTGGGACGCTGTCGCCGACTGCTGGCACGCCGCGACCAGCGGACGGGCCTGGGACGACGGCCAGGACGACGCCGGACTGCTTGGCTGGGCACGGGTCACCGAGGTGACCGACGGCGGTACTCCCGCGATCCTGGCTGGACTTCCGGCTGGGCACGGCTACTCCGGCAACGGATGGCACGTCCACGTCCACGCGTTGCTGTGCTTCGACTCGGATGTGTCCGAAGAGTTCGTGGCCGCGAAGCTCGGCGTCGCCATGCACGGCCGCTGGGCCTCCAAGGCCCGAGCGCTCGGCTTCGATTCCTCGACCGAACACGGCTGGGACCTGCGCAAGACTCGACGCGGCGACGCCGAGAACATCCACTCCTACTTCGTGAAGCAGGCTCACGAGGTCACCGGTGCGCACCGCAAGGAGGGCCGGCGCAAGGGCGGCCGGACCCCGATGCAACTCCTGGCCGATGCCGTCGACACCCACCGAGTGGAGGACGTCGCCCGCTGGTGGGAGTGGGAATCGGTCGCGGAGGGTCGCCGTCAACTCACCTGGTCGGTCGGGCGCCGCTCCCTGCGCGCGTTCGCCGGCCTCGACGCCGAGCAGACTGACGAGGAGGTCGCCGACGAGACTCTTGACGGCGAACAGCGCCTTGGACTGCCCGAGGAGACCGCACGTTCGCTGCGCGCCAACAACCAGTACCCCGGCCTGCTCGACGCCGCCGAGACCGGCGGACTCGACGGCGCTCGTCGATGGCTAGCAGGCCATTCTCTCGACTGGAACGATGATCCCGCACCACGCGAGAAGGACGCCGGCGGTCACGGATCGTCCGTTCCGGACTCCAGCCTCGTATAGCTGCGACTGCGTTGCGCCATCGGCACGTCGTTGACTCGGAGGCCATCGAGACCGAGACCGACCACTCGACCATGCTCGTTCAGCGTGTATAGATGGATTGATCCACCCCACGTGAGCGTATCTTGGACTGTGCCGTCAACATTTGCCGCTACAACAGTGATCGACCAGTGCCAAGGATTCTCGGGCGGATACGGCCGATCGAACCCCTCTTTCGCATATCTACGCAGACCGTCATTCGAGAGTGGGATGACAAAGTCTCGAATTAGTGGACCGTCGAATGCCGAATTCGGAGCGAGGGTCTGATGATAGCGATAGTCCACGCTCCAACCGGCGGTTGGAAGCATGAGCGCAACTGGCTCCGACCCCCAGTTCTTGATCTCGAAGTGCGTCCGGACAATCAGAGCCCCATCCGAGACCTCCAGCTCTGATATTTCGGGAATCCTGGCTGTGCCCTCGTTACTTCCGCGGGGCCGAAAGTAGAGCGCATCCTCCGTTCTCCTTAACGTCACCCGAGGTGCCATCGCATCGAGTCTAGCGCGGATGCTCTCCCGGTTTCCCTCTAGAGCAACTCGACGGGCCTCCGCAGCTTCGGTCCTTGCCTCTCGAGCCTGTTCTTGGGCGGAAGTGAGTTGATCTCGTGCAATTCGAAGTTGCTCCGACGCCTCGTCTCGCTCCGCTTTGGAGTTCCGAAGAATTGTGCCGAGCTGTGACTGAGTAGTGAGAAGAACGAAAAACGTCAAGACGATGTTGACGGCGGTGGCGCTCGACGCGATGACTGCAGTCGTGAAGCTGGCGGGGTCCTCGGGGCCCGTGTAGCGGTACGCAATGAAGACGCTGGTTCCGACTCCCACGACCAAGATGGCTGCCGGGATGCCGATAAGCAGGGAGAGCGACGTGGGAACGCGCACCGTCGGAGCACGCTCGTCGGTAACGATGTTGCTCACGGCAGCACGTTAACGCTTGGCAGTCGACGAACAGCGGAAGACGCGCGGAAGGATGGCAACTAGCAGTTCACGAGCTCGGGTTTCTGGTTGAGGAGCTGGGCTCGGTTCGATACGAACTCGGCGTGCTGCTCCTCGGCGCCTGGCTTGAAGACTCCGACCTTGCAACAGTTCTGGAAGGCGAGCTTGATGCCGTAGTGGCGCTGGACGGCGCCGCGCATGGCGTCGCTGCCGAGGAGGCGCAGCAGCTCGCCGCGCTCCTTCTCGGTGGGAGGCTCCTCTTCCAGCTCGGCGGTCAGCTCCTCGCCCAGGTCGCCGACGACTCGGCTCACGATCGACCAGGCGTAGGGGAGGGACGTGCGGACGCACTCGACCATCTCGGCGTCGGAGACCTCGCCGGCCTCGGCCTTGGCCTGCAGTTCGGGGGAAACGGTGAGCGACATGGCATCGATCGTGCGCCCCGGTTCCGACGAGATCAAGAGTGTCACACCGTCGGGCTAACTATTGTCGAGTGCGCATCCAACAATTGCTATTCAGCGGGTGCGACGGTGGTGACGTTCCGCAGCTTGTAGTGACTGGAATCAAGCAGAATGTCAGCCGTTTCGAGGATTGTGCGCTCGTCGTCGCGCTCGCAGACGGTGTACCGGGTCATGACGATGACCGGCGTTCCCGGCTTCATCTGTAGCTCCTCCAGCTCGGACGGCCGGGGCATGCGGGACGTCAGCTCCTCGATGACGGCGGTCGGGCGGAGGTTGATCGCGGAGAAGCGCTCGACGAGGCCGGCTCCCATGAAGGGGCCCCACTCGGGGTTCTCGATGGGGGTGCCGCCGGTGATGGCACGCGGCTCGTAGGACCGCGTGATCATCATCGGGTCGTCGTTGCCGTACGACACGTAGTCGGTGTGCACGACGTCTGATGCCGTGGGGATGTCGAGCCGACGTGCGATGTCCTCGGAGGCCGGCTCCACCTCGGTGTGGTGGCTGTACCGCGGGATGCGGTCGGCGGCCAGGGCTTCGTCGGCGAAGGGGAGGCCCGGGTTCGAGCGGTAGTGCTTGGACGCGTCGCGCACGAGTGGCTGGTAGCGCCGGACGAACGCACCGCCGCCCTGCACGCGGTCGATGAGACCTTCGGCTTCCAGAATGTCGAGCGCGCGGCGGACCACGATCCGTGACACGTCGAAGCGCTCGCAGAGCACGTCCTGGCTCGGTAGCCGGTCACCCCAGCCGAGCGCCCCGCTGACGATCTGCTCGCGCAACGTCCCGGCGACCTCCTCGTACTTGTGCTGCTCAGCCATCGCGTCGATCTCTCTCCTCGTGCTCTGCCAGGCGCCGGGCGGCGACCTTAGCGGAACTTGGTATGGCAAACCTGGTATGCCAAGTGATAGACTTGGCATGCCAAGTTGAGCAGCCGGAGAGGAACCGCAGTCATGGCTGAGGCAGTGTTCGAGTACGGAAGCAAGGTGGAGCTGGACGTCGCACCGGTCGCGACAGGGCACGTCGCCACGAAGATGGCGTGGGAGGACGCGCCCAACGGCAAGCGCCGGCCGGGCAACACCCCGGAGCTGGACGAGTACGGCCGTCCGCAGCACATCCTGGACGCCCTCCTCCCGCTGGGCCGAGATGGTCAGCTGCTGGTGTTCGGCGTGACGGTCACCTCGCACGAGGTCCCCGCTCCGAGCCCGCTGCAGCCCGTCGAGTTCGACGACCTGCGTGTGAAGGTGCGCCAGCACAAGAGCGGTCGAGGCGTCGAGGTCTCCTTCACCGCCAACGCGGCCCGACCGGTCGGGGGCGCGGCGCCGAAGCCGGCCAAGCGTGAGGGCGAGGCCGCTGCCTAATGCTTCTGTCAAGCGGCTTGGACCGGCCGATGGTCGAGACGGTAAGGCTGGCGGGTGCGCAACATGGCGTGCAGGACGTTGACCCGCCGGCGAGCGAGCGCAATCACGGCTTGTTGAT
>NZ_JBXUHE010000031.1:0-90323 GCF_057180585.1 Actinomycetospora sp. 2LY8.5 | reverse complement strand
CAACCAGGCCAACACCGGCAGCACCGGCGGCGGGGTCAACCAGGCCAACACCGGCAGCACCGGCGGCGGGGTCAACCAGGCCAACACCGGCAGCACCGGCGGCGGGGTCAACCAGGCCAACACCGGCGGCGGCACTGGCGTGAACCAGGCCAACACCGGCAGCGGCGGGGTCAACCAGGCCAACACCGGCGGCGGCGGCGGGGTCAACCAGGCCAACACCGGCGGCGGCGGCGGGGTCAACCAGGCCAACACGGGCGGCGGGGCCGGGGTCAACCAGGCCAACACGGGCGGCGGGGCCGGGGTCAACCAGGCCAACACGGGCGGCGGCGCTGGCGTGAACCAGGCCAACACGGGTGGGGCCGGCGGCGTGAACCAGGCCAACACCGGTGCCGGTGGCGGCGGGGTCAACCAGGCCAACACGGGCGGCGGCGCTGGCGTGAACCAGGCCAACACGGGTGGCGGCGCTGGCGTGAACCAGGCCAACACCGGCGGCGCCGGCGGCGGGGTCAACCAGGCCAACACGGGTGGCGGCGCCGGGGTCAACCAGGCCAACACCGGCGGCGGGGTCAACCAGGCCAACACCGGCGGCACCGGCGGCGTCAACCAGGCCAACACCGGCGGCACCGGCGGCGTCAACCAGGCCAACACCGGCGGCACCGGCGGCACCGGCGGCGGGGTCAACCAGGCCAACACCGGCAGCACCGGCGGCGTCAACCAGGCCAACACCGGCAGCACCGGCGGCGTCAACCAGGCCAACACCGGCAGCACCGGCGGCGTCAACCAGGCCAACACCGGCAGCACCGGCGGCGTCAACCAGGCCAACACCGGCGGCACCGGTGGCGTCAACCAGGCCAACACCGGCGGCGGCGGCGGGGTCAACCAGGCCAACACCGGCAGCCAGGGCGGGGTCAACCAGGCCAACGCGGGCGGGCCCGGCACGGTCCCGGGCGCCCAGGCCGGCACGAACCAGGCGGCCAGCACCGCCGGGCCCGGCCAGTTCAACGCGGGTGCAGCTCCGGCCAACACCGGCCTCGACGCCGGTGCTGCCACGGCAGGCGGCGTCGCAGGCGGCCTGGCCGGCGGTGCGGCCGGCGGCGCGGCCGGGGCAGGGACCGCGGGATTCCTGGCGGAGACCGACCCGTTCGACGAGGGCCCGGCGGTCACGCAGGTCGAGCCCGCCTCGGCCGGCGGGGTCCGCCTCCCCGACGGGAACTGGCAGTACCCGGACGGCAGCACGACGCAGATGGGCAGCCAGGTCCCGGCGCCCGAGACCTCCGGGGAGACCGGTGGTTCGAGCGAGGGCGGGGACACGGGGGACCTGGCGAACCAGCCGGGAACCGTCCCCGGCGATCTCATCCCCGACTCGGGCTCAATCTTCAACGGTGGCGGGACGCAACCGACCGGCCCCGGTGTCGGGTCGATCGGCGGCGAGCCGCCGGCGGCGAGCAACGGCGACCCGTTCGGCGAGGCGCCGCAGGTCGCGCAGCCGACCAACACGGGCGTCGTCGGGCCCACCTCCGAGGGCACCGACACCGGCTGGTCGGGCTCGTCGTCCGACGGCGGTGCCGGTGACCACTTCGGTGGCGGTACCGCTCCGGACAGCGGCTCCTCGATCAGCGACACCGACAGCAGCGACAGCAGCTACGACAGTGACAGCAGCTCGGCGAGCTCGTCGCACTCGGACAGCTACGACAGCGGCAGCAGCTACGACAGTGACAGCAGCAGTGACAGCGGCGGTCGCGAGAGCGACGGCGGTGGCTACGAGAGCGGCGGCGGCCACTCCGGCGGCGGGCACGAGAGCGCCGGGTCGTCGGACAGCGGCGGCGGCTCGGACGACGGCGGCAGCTCGGGCGGCGAGCACCACGCCGGCTGACCGCCACCCGTCGATGACCTGATCTGAGAAAGGAGACCGATGTCCGGACAGCAGGCGCCGAGCGCAGCCGCCGGCCACGCCCTGGAGACCCTCGACATGACCGTCAAGGGAGCCAAAGCGTACGAGCGAGAGGATCTCGCGGACCGGCTGACCCGCGCTCGGCGCCTGCTGACGGAATCCACCATCACCGTCCACGTGGTGGGGGAGTTCAAGCAGGGTAAGAGCTCGTTGATCAACGCCCTGCTCACCGCCCCGATCTGCCCCGTCGACGACGACATCGCGACCGCGGTGCCGACCGAGGTGCGCTACGCCTCCGAGGTCAGCGCGAGCGCGACCTTCGCGTCGGCGCCCGGATCGGGAGGCCCGGGATGGACGGAGGCGATCCCCCCGTCGGACATCGCCTCCTATGTCTCGGAGGCCGGCAACCCCGGCAACGACCGCAAGCTGAAGGCCGTCACGGTGGGCATCGACCGCCCCCTGCTCTCCGGGGGACTCGTGCTCATCGACACCCCGGGCGTCGGTGGTCTGGGCTCGGTGCACAACGCGACCACGATCGGGTCCCTGCCCCAGTCCCACGCGGTGCTGTTCGTCAGCGACGCGTCGCAGGAGCTCACGTTCGCGGAGCTGCGGTTCCTGCGGACGGTACAGGAGCTGTGCCCGAACGTGATCATGATTCTCACCAAGACCGACCTGTACCCGCACTGGACGCGCATCCGCGACCTCAACCAGAACCACCTGCGCCGCGCAGGCGTCGACATCGAGATCCTCCCGGTGTCCTCGGAGATCCGGCAGATCGCCGCCCGGTCGGCGGACAAGGACCTCAACAACGAGTCCGGCTTCCCGATCCTCGTCCGGCGGCTGCACGAGATCATCGCCGGCGCCGAACGACTCGCGCTGGATGCCACCATCACCCACGTCGTTCGGGCGCTGGACCAGATGGACATCGCGGTCGCCGCCCGGCGCGACGCGCTCGTCGACCCGGCGAACGCGGCCCGGATCGTCGACGGGCTGCAACGCACCAAGGAACGCGCCGACGCCCTGCGCGAGCGCTCCTCGAAGTGGCAGCTCGTGCTCCAGGACGGGTTCGCCGACATCAACTCCGACATCGAGCACGACCTGCGCACGCGCTCGCGCACGGTCCTGCACGAGGCCGAGGCCGCCATCGACGCGGGAGACCCGGCGAAGAACTGGACCGAGTTCGAGGAGTGGTTGCGCCAACGGCTCGCGGGCGAGGCCCTCGAGAACTACGCGATGTTCGTGCGGCGCGCCAAGGAGGTCGCCGTCCAGGTCGGGGAGCACTTCGAGCTGGCCGAGTCCCAGATCGTCACCGCCCGCGACGTCTCCGCGCCGATCGAGAAGCTGCGCGACTTCAGCGTCGACTCCGCGTTCGTCGAGAAGAAGGCCAAGGGCGCCGGGCTCGCCGCGATGCAGAAGGGCTACGGCGGTGTCCTGATGTTCACCCTGCTGCCCTCCATGCTCGGGCTCGCGGTCCCGCTGCCGGTCGGTCTGGCCGCCGGTGCGCTGATCGGCGGCTTCGGCTACAAGGAGCAGCGCAAGCAGCAGCTCGAGCGCCGGCGCGGCGACGCCAAGAACACCGTCCGGCGCTTCGTCGACGAGTTCAACCTCCAGATCGGCAAGGACTCCCGCGACGCCATCCGGCACGTGCAGCGCGAGCTGCGGAACGCGTGGTCGGACCGGGTCAGCGAGCTGCAGCGCTCCGCCGCCGACGGCCTTGCAGCGGCGCAGAAGGCCGTCCAGAGCAGCGAATCGGACGCCAGCACCCGCGAGCGCATCGAGGCCGACGTGAAGTCGATGGCGATGCTGCGCGCCCGCGTCGCCGACGTGCAGGCCCACCTCGAGCGCGCCCAGCAGGCGGTCGAGAGGGCCCAGGCCGAGCAGCGGGCCCGTGACCTGGCCGCCAAGGCCGCGTCCGCCGGCGCCCCCGAGCCGTCCGCCGCCGGGACCGCCGGATGACCGCCGGTCCGCCCCCTGCTCCGTCACTGATCAACCGGGTCCGCGGCCTCGTCCACCGGGCGTGCCAGATCTACGGCGGCGGTCCGGCGCTGCCCGACCTGCACGCCGCCGCCGGCCGGCTCGACGAGCCGCTGCGCGTGGCCCTGGCCGGGCGGGTGAAGGCGGGGAAATCGACGCTGCTCAACGCGCTCGTCGGCCAGGAGCTGGCCGCCACCGACGCCGGGGAGTGCACCCGGATCGTCACGTGGTTCCGCGACGGACACACCTATCGGGTCATGGCCCACTCGCGGCAGGGCCCACCCCGCCAGCTCCCCCCGGGCCCGACCGGCGGACTGCTGGACATCGATCTCGGCGGGATGCGCGCCGAGGACGTCGAGCGGCTCGTCGTGGACTGGCCTTCCCCCGCGCTGCGCGCGATGACGTTGATCGACACCCCGGGCATGGGCTCGCTCAGCACGGAGCTCTCCCGCAAGACGGAGAGCACGCTGGGTGCCTCGGCCGAGGACGACGACGGGACCGAGCCGCGGGCGTCGGAGGCCGACGCCGTCGTCTACCTGATGCGCCACGTGCACGCCGCCGACGTCCGGTTCCTGGAGGCGTTCCGCGACGACCCGGCCGAGCGGCGTCCGATCAACACCCTGGGCGTGCTCGCCCGGGCCGACGAGGTCGGCCACGGCCGCCCGGACGCGCTGGAGAGCGCGGCGAAGATCGCCGCACGATACCGCGACGACCCGCGCGTGCGGGCGCTGTGCCAGACCGTGATGCCGGTCGCCGGGCTGCTGGCGGTGACGGCGGCGACGCTGCGCGAGGACGAGTTCCGCGCGATGAACGTCCTCGCCGAGGCCCCGGAGGCGGAGGTCGAGCGCCTCCTGCTCACCGCCGACCGCTTCGCCAACGCGGAGACCGAGATCGGCCTCGAGCCCGCCCGACGGGCCGCGCTGCTCGACCGCTACGGCATGTTCGGCATCCGGCTCTCGTTGCGGCTGATCCACAGCGGCGTCGCCACCACGGCCGGCGCCCTGTCGCGGGAGTTGCTCACCCGCAGCGGCCTCGTCCCACTGCGCGAGGCCCTGGTGAGCCGCTTCGCCGGCCGCGCGGACGTGCTGAAGGCGCGCTCAGCGCTGCTGGCTACCGAGTCGGTCCTGCGGCGATGGCCGTTCCCGGCGGCCGACGGCATCCGCCGCGAGCTCGAAGTGATCAGCTCCGGCGCGCACGAGTTCGCCGAGGTCCGCCTGCTCGACTCGCTGCGGGGCGGGGCGCTCATGCTCACCCCGCAGGAGCGCGCCGACGCGGAACGGCTGCTCGGCAACGACGGCGTCGGCACCGAGGTCCGCCTCGGCGTGCCGGAGGGTGCCCCGCAGCCCGAGGTCCGGCGTGCCGCCCAGGCGTCGCTCTCGCAGTGGCAGCGGCGCGCCGAGCACCCGGCGTCGGCACGCGACGTCCGCGAGGCCGCGCGGGTCCTGGTCCGCACCAGCGAGGGCCTGCTGCTCGGCGCGATGCAGGGCGACGGCGCCGGGACGGGATCGGCGATGAGTAACCACGCGACCGACCCCATGAGCAACCGGAGCTCGACCGGGTGGCCGGACCGAGTAGTCGACTGCTCATGACCACCGCCGCCCGGCCAGCGATGGTGGTCACATGAGCGCATCCACCGGGAGCCGACCGCCGGCCGGCATGCCCGCGCACCTGTGGGAGCTCGCCAAGCGCGACGTCCGCGGTGCCGTCCCGGAGCGGGTGCGCAACGCGGTCGACAACGGCGCGAGCGCGCCCGCCGCGATCCGCGCGATCGCCCGGCGCGCCGCCACCACGAGCGCGGCCCTCGGGGCGGGCGCGGCGGCGGCCGCCTTCGGTGTCGCCACCGCCGGCGCGGAGACGCCCGTCGACCTCGCGAGCTTCGACGGCGCCGTGCCGCCCCCGGACACCGGCCCGGGCCTCGCCGATCTCCAGGAGCCCGGCGGCGCGAACGGCGCCGGCGGCCCGGACGCGTCCGGTCACGGCGGCACGGGGGGCGACGGCGGCGGAGCCGGCTACACGGCGTCGCAGAGCACGTACGGCGACACCGCCGACGGACCGGTGTCCGCGGGTCTCGGCTCGACCTTCCAGGTCCAGGACGGCGACGCCCCGGGCCCCGAGCACACCCTCACCGTCTCGATCTTCCAGGACGTCACCGTCGTGGAGACCGCCGACGGCAACTTCCAGGTCGACGCCTACCAGTACATCGTCATCAGCGACAGCCAGGGCAACGAGTACACGTTCATCCAGCACTACCAGGTCACCGTGCCCGACCCGCCCGGGCAGGAGACCGACCTGCTCATCCACGAGACCGGGCGTGTCCACATCGTCGAGAACCCCGACGGCAGCTTCACCCCGGTCAGCGTCGACTACGGCATCTCCGTGACCGTCGGCGCCGACGGCGACGGCCGCGACGAGATCGGGATCCGGCAGGAGGGGTCGGTCCGCGTCGACGAGCACGGCCGGCCGGACCCGCGCGACACGACGGTGGGCATCGGGAACCGCGCCACGACCGAGAGCCACGACACCGGCGACGAGGCGCTCTCCGGGATCAACCAGAGCACCCAGCTGCCCGGGGCGTTCGACGAGGACGGCAACGCCGCTCCCATCAACCAGTCCACCGACTACGACCCGGACATCGAGGCGAACGGCTCGAACACGACCGGCACCTCCGGCTCGTACGGTCCCGGCGGCTCCAGCACGACGTCGACCACCGGGAGCGGCGCGTCGAGCTCCTCCAGCTCGTCCAGCACGCCGGGCGGCTCCTCCAGCTCCACCAGCTCCACCAGCTTCCCCAGCTCGTCCGGCACCCCGACCACCACGCCCGGGACCCCCACCACCGTTCCGGCCACCACCGTTCCGGCCACCACCGTCCCCACCACCGGCGGCCCGGTCGTCGCGACCGGCGCGGCCACGGCCCCCGCGACCAGCGGACCGGGGGCCGCCGAGTCCGGCGGCCTCGGCCTCGGCGCGCACGCGGGCACGGGTGCCGCGGTCGGTGGGGGCGCGATCGCCCTCGGTGACACGCTCGGTGGCCCGGCCGTCCCGTCCGGGCCGGTCGTACCCCTCGCGAGCTCGCTCACGCCGACGCCGACGCCGGGCCCGATCGCTGTCGACCCCGGTCACGGCCCGCCGGCCGAGGTGTTCGGCGGCCCGGGCCCGGGCCCGGCGGGACCGGTCGACCCGTTCGGGGAGCACCCCCCGACGACCGAGGCGCCGCCGTTCCAGCCGCCCGTGAGCACGCCGGGCGGGGCGGACGGCACCGGCACGGAGAGCAGCTCCACGCACACCGGCGGCGACGGAGATCCGCAGGTCAGCCACGGCACGAGTGGTTCGGGCGGCGAGGAGTCGGACTTCGGTAACGACGACAGAGGCTCGGGCGAAGCCGTTCACGAGACCGCCGGACAGAGCACGAGCCACGAGGACGCCGGTCACGAAGCGGCCGGATCGGAGCTCGACGCGGACGGGCACGACGGCGGGGCGTCGACCGACGGCTCCGACCACGTCGCGCTCACCCACTGACAGGTCTCCGGCAGCAGCCACACCGACGAGAGAGGAAGACCGGTGGGATACGGACTCGGGGTCGACCTCGGCACCACGTTCACCGCGGCCGCCGTCGAGCGCGACGGTCACGTCGAGATGGTGACGCTCGGCGACCGGTCGGCCGCCGTGCCGTCGGTGGTCCTGGTGCGGGAGGACGGCGGCGTCCTCACCGGCGACGCCGCCGACCGTCGTGCCGCGACCGAGCCGGACCGGGTCGCCCGCGAGGTCAAGCGGCGCCTCGGCGACCCGATGCCCCTCATCCTCGGCGGGTCGCCCTACGCGGCCGCGCAGCTCATGAGCATGCAGCTCAAGGACGTGGTCAAGCTCGTCAGCGAGCGCGAGGGCGCCGCCCCGTCCGCGGTCACGCTCACCCACCCGGCGAACTGGGGCCCGTACAAGAAGGAGCTCTTCGGCCAGGTCCCGCAGAACGCCGGCCTGCGCGACGTCCGGATGCTCACCGAGCCCGAGGCGGCGGCCGCGCACTACGCCGCGAACGAGCGCCTCGACGAGGGAGCGCTCGTCGCCGTCTACGACCTCGGCGGCGGCACCTTCGACGCCACGGTCCTGCGCACCGCGGGCCGGGGCTTCGAGATCCTCGGGACGCCCGAGGGTCTCGAGGGCCTCGGCGGCATCGACTTCGACGAGGCCGTCTTCAACCACGTCGACCGCAGCCTCGGCGGCCCGCTCGCGGCTCTCGACCCGTCGGACCCGCACGACACCAGCGCCGTCATCCGCCTGCGCCAGGACTGCGCGCGGGCCAAGGAGGCGCTCTCGGCCGACACCGAGGCGACGATCCCGGTGATGCTGCCGACGCTGCAGACCGAGGTGCGCCTGACGCGCGGCGAGTTCGAGGAGATGATCCGGCCCTCGATCAGCGCCACCATCGAGACCCTCAACCGGGCGCTCCTGTCGGCCGGCGTGACCCCCACCCACCTCTCCACCGTCCTGCTCGTGGGCGGCTCGTCACGGATCCCGCTGGTCTCCCAGATGGTGTCGGCCGAGCTCGGCCGCCCGACGGCGGTGGACGCCCACCCGAAGCATGCGATCGTCCTCGGCGCCGCGGCGATGTCGGGCCGCGGCTACACCGACGACCGCGGCCAGTTCACCGGCCCGCGCAGCGGCGCGGCCCCGGTGACGACGACCCTGAACCAGGGCGGCGGTCCTCGCACCGGCGGCGGCCCGCGGACCGGCGGGTCCTCGACCGGCCCGAACAGCGGCATGATCCCGGTGGCGCACCGGACCGGCGGCTTCCCGGCCGCGAAGCGCCCGGGGATGCGCCCGCCCACCGGCCCGATCCCCACCGGGCGCACCGCGGCAGCCCGGATGGGGCCACCGATGCGCCCCGCGGCGCCGGGCACGACGGTGCCGCCGCCGGCGCTGAGCGCCTCCGGCACCCCGGCGGCGGGCATCCCCGCCCCGGCGCTGGCCGGGTCGGGTTCCGACACCACGGCAGCCGGCTCGGGCGGCTCCGGTGCCGCCGCCACCCTGCGTCGACGGCTGCCGCTCGTCATCGCGGCAGCCGCGCTGCTGCTGCTCGTCGGCGGGGGCGCGATCGTCTACGGGCAGGTCTCCAACGCCACGTCCACCGCACCGGCGGGTCCGCCCACCGCCGTCGCCCCGGGCCCCACCACGAGCGAGCCGGTCCCCAACCAGGAGTCCGCGGCTTCCGTCGCGCCCACCCAGGCGTCCCGCAACTCCGGCGGCAGCGGCAGTGGCGGCGGCTCGAGCTCCGGGGGCGGCAGCGGCGGTGGAGGAGGAGGCGGCGGTAGCGGCGGGGGTGGCGGTGGCGGCGGGCACCGCACGACCTGGCCGACGACCACCCATCCCGAGACCGAGTGCTGCACCGACGGGGGCACCACGGACGGTGGGACCACCGACGGTGGCAGCGAGGGCACCAGCCCCTGACGGGTCAGCGGGGTCGGTGGCCCCGGCTCGGCACGTCGATCTCGCCGGTGTCGACGGAGCCGCGCGCGTCCTCGGCGGCGGCCCCGTCGTCGTCGAGCTCGGCCGGCGACGGGGTCTCCTTCGCGTGGATGACGAACCACGCGACCCAGCCCGCGACGGCGACGCCCACGAAGCTGACGAGGCGGTAGAGCAGCACCGCTGCGAGAGCGGGACGCGACGGAACGCCGCCGGCGACCAGCGCGGCCAGCAGCGCGCCGTCGACGAGACCGAGACCGCCCGGCAGGAACGCGGCGCTCGAGGCGGCGGTGGCGGCGGCATAGGCGACGAGCACCAGCGCGAGGGTCATCCCCCGCGCGCCGACGGCCGCGCAGCAGGCCGCGAGGCACCCGATGTCGAGGATCCAGTTGGCGAGCGCGGACGTGCCGATGACGAGCCGGCCCTTGCCGCGGAGCTCGATGAACTGGAGCGCGGCGATCTGCTCGGCGAGCTCGGCGACGCCGTTCTCGCGGGGCTTGCGGCGCACGCGGTTGACCAGGCGCAGCCCCCACGAGCCGGCCGTGACGAGCAGGCCCGGGCGCCGGGCGACGACGATCACGCCGGCGCCCACCGCGGCGACACCGACGATCTGGAGCACGAGCCAGGGCAGCGAGGTCGGGCGGCCGCCCACCACGAGCGCGGAGCCCAGCGCGATCGCGGCGAGCGCGAGGCTCGCGGCGACGCCGCCGGCGACCATCGTCCACGTGGTGGCAGGACCGGTGGCACCCCAGGCCCGGCGGCGCTTGTAGGTGTAGGCCGTCGACAGCGCGGCCCCGCCGGGCACGGTGAGGTGCAGCGCGTTGGCCGCGAGCGTGGCCATGGTGACCGCGCCGAGCGAGACCCGGACGGCGGCGGCCACGAGCAGGCGGTGGTGCAGGATCGAGAAGGCGACCAACGCGCCCGCCTCGCACGCGACGGCGACCACGACCCACATCGGGTCGGCCCCGATCAGCGCCGCCCCCGCGTCCTTGACGGTCGGCCAGACGATGACGATGCCGGTGGTGATCGCCGCGGCGACGACCAGGCCGGTCGCGATCCGGAGCAACCTGCGGGTGCGCGGGGAGGCGCCCGTCAGTCCCGCCGACGCGGTGGTCACGGTCGCGCTCACCCCTCCAGTGTCCTCCTGCCCGGACGTCCACCGACGGGTGACCGATCACGTCCGGCCGCACACGCCGTCCGCCCCGAAGATCACCCGACCGGTGATCGGCCGGCGACGAGCGGTCCTTCCGGGTCCTGCTGGTGCCGCTGTCGCCGGACGAACCGACGAGGTGGCGGTGACATGCTGCCCGACGACCACGGCGCCCCGACGCGCCCCCGTCCTTTCCCCCCGCCGCGGCCCGTTCGAGGACGCATCCCGCCGCGTGGACAGCGGCCTGCTCCTGGTCGGGAGCCTGCCCGTCGACCCGACCGACGAGGGGTTTCGTCGGGCCGACCCTTTCGCCGACCGCGTCGCCGACCTGCCCGACGGCCAGTCGGGACCGCGCGGCGACCCTGCGCGAGCGCGCCAGGGTGGTGGCCGCCGCCCGCGGCGAGGGGCAGGATCGGGTCCGTGGTCGGCATCGTGGAGGTGAGCCCGCGCGACGGGCTCCAGAACGAACGGGCGCTGCTGGAGACGGGCGCGAAGATCGAGCTGATCGAGCGGGCCACGGCGGCCGGCGCGCGGCGGATCGAGGCGGTGTCGTTCGTCCACCCGAAGCTGGTGCCGGCGATGGCCGACGCCGAGGCGGTGATGGAGGGACTGCACCGGGCCGACGGCGTCTCGTACATCGGGCTGGTGCTCAACCGGCGCGGCTACGACCGGGCGGTGCAGGCCGGCGTCGACGAGGTCAACGTCGTCGTCCCCGCGTCCGACGGGTTCGCCAAGGCCAACCAGAACTCCACGACCGAGGCGCTGACCGAGGTCGCCGAGGAGGTCCTCGCCGAGGCGGCGGGCCGAGACCTGTTCGCGTCGCTGACGATCGCGACGTCGTTCGGGTGCCCGTTCGACGGCGAGGTCGACCCGGACCGGGTGATCGAGGTGGCCCGCCGCGGCGCGGCCGCGGGGGCGAGGGAGATCGCGATCGCCGACACGATCGGCGTCGGTGTCCCCACCCAGGTCCGGACGCTGCTCGACGGCGTGCGCGCGGTGGCCCCGGACGCGCTGATGCGCGCGCACTTCCACAACACCCGCAACACCGGCTTCGCCAACGCCGTCGCCGCGCTCGAGGCGGGCGCCGACTGGCTCGACTCGTCCAACGGCGGCATCGGCGGCTGCCCGTTCGCCCCGGCGGCGACCGGCAACATCGCCACCGAGGACCTCGTCTACCTGCTCGACCGGATGGGCCACCCGACCGGCCTCGATCTCGACGCGCTGCTGCCGATCGCCGCCTTCCTGTCCGACCAGCTCGGCTACACCGTCCCCGCCCTGCTGCCGCGCGCCGGCACGTTCCCCGGCTGACGACCCACGCCAAGGAGATCGATCGAATGAGCGAGCTCGAACAGCTGTCCATGCTGATCGGCGGCAAGCCGACCGGTGCGATCTCGGGGAAGACCTTCGCCACCGAGAACCCCTACACCGGCCAGGCCTGGGCCGACATCCCCGACGGCGGCACCGAGGACATCGACGCCGCCGTGGGTGCGGCGCGCGCGGCTCTCGACGGTGAGTGGGGGCAGATGACGGGCTTCGCCCGCGCCGCGCGCCTGCGCAAGCTGGCCGAGCTGATCGGCGAGAACGCCGAGCGGCTGGCGCGCCTCGAGGTCAACGACTCCGGCAAGCTCTACCGCGAGATGCTCGGGCAGCTCCAGGGCCTCGGCGGCTGGTACCACTACTACGCGGGGCTCGCCGACAAGATCGAGGGCGCGCAGATCCCCTCCCCGAACCCGAACTACCTCGTCTACACGCGCCGCGAGCCGGTCGGGGTGGTCGCGGCGATCACGCCGTGGAACTCGCCGCTGCTGCTGATGAGCTGGAAGGTCGCGCCGGCGCTGGCCGCGGGCTGCACCGTGGTGATCAAGCCGTCGGAGCACGCGCCGGGCTCGACGCTCGGGTTCGCGGAGCTCATCAAGGAAGCCGGGATCCCCGACGGGGTCGTCAACGTGGTGACCTCCGCCACCGGCGCGGCCGGTGCGCACCTCGCGGCGCACCCCGGCGTGGACAAGGTCGCGTTCACCGGGTCGACGGCCACCGGGCGCAAGGTCGCCGCGGCCGCCGCCGAGAAGCTGCACCCCGCCACGCTCGAGCTGGGCGGGAAGTCGCCGCAGGTCGTGTTCCCGGACGCCGACCTGCAGGCCGCGGCGAACGGGCTCGTGGCCGGGGTCTTCGCGGCGACGGGGCAGACGTGCATGGCGGGCTCGCGGCTGATCGTGCACGCCGACGTTCACGACGAGCTGGTCCGCCTGGTGGCCGAGCGGGCGTCGCAGATCAAGCTGGGCGACCCGTTCGGCGAGGCGACCGAGATGGGCCCGGTCGCGAACAAGATGCAGTACGACAAGGTCGTCGGGTATCTGCGGACGGCGCGCGACGAGGGCGCGACCGTCGCGTACGGCGGCGTGGCCGACGAGGGGCTCGGCGGCTACTTCGTCCAGCCGACCGTGCTGTCGGTGAAGCCGACGGACACGGTGTTCCGCGAGGAGGTGTTCGGCCCCGTGCTCGCCGCGGTGACGTTCACCGACGAGGACGACGCGATCAAGCTCGCCAACGACACGCCGTACGGGCTCGCCGGTGCGGTGTGGACGAAGGACGTGCACCGCGCGCACCGGGTGGCCGCGAGGATCAAGGCCGGCTCGGTGTGGATCAACGCCTACCGCGTCGTCGCGCCGAGCGTGCCCTTCGGCGGCTTCGGCGACTCCGGCATCGGCCGCGAGAACGGCGTCCACGGGATCGACGCCTACCTCGAGACCAAGGCCGTCTGGGTGGAACTGACCGGCGGCACCCGCGACCCGTTCACCCTGGGCTGACCGTCAGCCCAGGTCGCCGCGGGAGAAAGTCCGCGACGAGCCCGGGCACCGCCGCGTCGAACCCGGCGATCGACCTCTCGCCCCTGCTCCTGCGCCCACGTCATCGGCAGCGCGCAGTCGGTGCCGCCGAAGGGCAGGTCGGACGCCGCGCGAGCCGAACGCGGCGTAGAACGCCGCGTCGAGGGAGTCGACGATCTCCCGGATCGCCGTCCACTCCCCCGATCCGCGTAGCCCCCGCCCGGAGGCGTAGGTACGCAGGGCGAGCAGCAACGCCGTCGGGTGCACCCGCCCCCGCCGGGTGGGCCAGACGCAGCAGGTCGCGGTGGGTCCGGCCCTCGCGCTGCCGGTACTTCACCGTCCGGAACGCCGACGTCGTCGACGTCCGGCGTGGTGTACCAGCGCGCGACGGCGCGCCGCAGGCCGCGGCCCCACCCGCGGAACTGCTCGACATGTTTCTCGTGAGCACTTTCCCGCCCTATCACGCGGGAAAGTGCTCACATACCGGCCTGGCGCTCCAGCAGCGGGTCGAGGCGGAACGGGACGAGCTGGCGCATGACGAGCGCGGTCGAGGTGCGCTCGACGCCCGGGACGGCGAGCAGGCTGCCGGCGATCGTGTAGAGCGCGTCGGCGTTGCGGGCGACGACCTGGACGAGCAGGTCGTCGTCGCCGGCGAGGCCCACGACCTCGACCACCTCGGGGATCCGGGCGAGCGCCTCGGTCACCTCGGCGAGCCGGCGCTGGTCGACGCGCGTGGTGACGTAGGCGCGCAGCGGGTGGCCGAGCGCGGCGGGTTCGATGCGTCGGGCGAAGTCACCGACGACGCCGCGGCTCTCCAGGCGGGTCAGGCGCGCCTGGACGGTGTTGCGCGCGAGACCGAGGCGCTCGGCGAGCGCGACGATCGTGGCGCGCGGCTCCTCGCCGAGGGCCTGCAGCAGCCGGGCGTCGACCCGGTCGACGGGTTCCGGACTGGCCATCCTGCTCACTCCTCGACCCGGTCGGCACCGCTCGAACGACCATAGTGCGCACCCTGATCGCCAACGCTTGCGCACTTCGAACTCATGACGAACGCTTCGGGCACCAATGTGCGACCGGAGGCCAACGATGACATCCACCCGTCCCGCACCGGCACCGCTGCACGGCGAGGCGCCGGAGCGCGAGGCGCTGCAAGCGGTGGAGGACCGGGTGCTCTGGCTCGCCACCGCGATCATCGACCACGCCAACCGCGTGCGCGCCAACCCGAGCGGGCTCAAGGTCGGCGGGCACCAGGCGTCGTCGGCGTCGATCGTCTCGATCATGACCGCGCTGTGGTTCCACACGCTGCGCCCCGAGGACCGCGTGTCGGTCAAGCCCCACGCCTCGCCGGTGCTGCACGCGATCAACCACCTGCTCGGCGAGCTCGACCCGTCGTACCTGACGACCCTGCGCGAGGCCGGCGGCCTGCAGGCCTACCCGTCGCGCTCGAAGGACCCCGACCCCGTCGACTACTCCACCGGTTCGGTCGGCATCGGCGCCACCGCCCCGATCTGGGGCACGATCGCGCGCCGCTACACCGACGGTCTGTCCGGGAAAGCGGGCACCGGGCGCCAGTTCTCCCTGGTCGGCGACGCCGAGCTCGACGAGGGCGCGGTCTGGGAGGCCGTGCTCGACCCGATGGTGCGCGAGCTCGGCGAGGTCTGCTGGATCGTCGACTTCAACCGCCAGAGCCTCGACCGCGTCGTCCCCGAGATCTCCGCGACCCGGCTGCACGGGCTGTTCTCCGCCGCGGGCTGGCAGGTCATCACCGTGAAGTACGGGCGGCTGCTCGCCGACCTCTACGCCCGTCCCGGCGGCGACGCCCTGCGCCGGCGCATCGACGAGATGACCAACCCGGAGTACCAGCGGCTGTTGCGGTGCACGCCGCTGCAGCTGCGCGAGCGCCTGCCCGGCGACGGGCCCGAGGGCCCCGACAAACAAGCCCTGGCCGCGCTGCTGCGCGACGTCGACGACGGCGCCGTGCACGCGGCGATCCGCAACCTCGGTGGCCACGATCTCGGCGCGCTCGCCGACGCCTACGACGCCATCGACGACACCCGCCCCACGGTGATCTTCGCCTACACCGTCAAGGGCTACGGGCTCGCGACGCAGGGCCACCCGCAGAACCACTCCAGCCTCCTCACCGAGACCCAGATGCGCGCGCTCGCCACCGGTCTGGGCACCGACCTCGACGACCCGTGGGCCCCGCTGCCCGACGGCCCCGCGGCCGACCTGTGCCGGACGACCGCGCAGCGCCTGCGCCGCTCGCCGGTCACCCCGACCGCGCCGCCGGCCATCCCCGACGACCTCGAGCGCACCCCCACCGGCACCGGCCACACCCAGCAGGCGCTCGGCCGCGCCCTGCTCGACCTCACCCGCACCGCCCCCGAGGCCGCCCGCCGCGTCGTCACCGTCAGCCCGGACGTCACGTCGTCGACCAACCTCGGCGGCTGGCTGAACAAGGTCGGGTCGTGGTCGGCGCACGAGCGTCGCGACTGGTTCGCCGACGACGCCGAGACCATCCTGCACTGGCACGAGAAACCCAGCGGCCAGCACATCGAGCTCGGGATCGCCGAGACCAACCTCGTCGGGCTGCTCGGTGAGCTCGGCGCCACCTGGTCGCGCTGGGGCGAGCCGCTGCTGCCGATCGGGGTGCTCTACGACCCCTTCGTCTCCCGCGCCCTCGAGCCCTGGGCCTTCGGGATGTACGCGGGCGGCCAGTCGATCCTGGTCGGCACGCCGTCGGGGGTCTCGCTGGCGCCGGAGGGCGGCGCGCACCAGTCGATCACCACGCCGTCCATCGGCCTGGAGCAGCCCGGCTGCGTCGCGTTCGAGCCCGCGTTCGGCGTCGAGGTCTCCTGGTGCCTGCTCGACGGGCTCTCCCGCCTCGGGCGTCCCGGCGGCTCGTCCACCTACCTGCGCCTGTCCACCGTGCCCGTCGACCAGAGCCTCGCCGCCGTCCCGTCCGACCCCGCCGCGCGGGCCCGGCGGCGCCGCGAGGTCGTCGCCGGGGCCTACCTGCTGCGCCGCGCCGCGGGTACCCCGCAGGTGACGATCGCGGTGATGGGCGCGCTGGTCGGCCAGGCCGTCACCGCCGCGGAGCGCCTCGGGGAGCAAGGCGTCGGCGCCGACGTCGTCGTGGTCACCAGCCCCGACCGGCTCTTCCGCGCCCTGCGCGCCCGCACCGCGGCGACCGGCCCCACCGAGTCCGCGCCGAGCTGGATCCTCGACGCGGCGTTCCCCGCGGACCGCGCGGCGAAGCTGGTGACGGTGCTCGACGGCCACCCGCACACGCTGGCGTTCCTGGCCTCGGTGCACGGCGGCCGCGCCGCGCACCTGGGCGTCACGGACTTCGGCCGGTCCTCCGACCTCGCCGGCTCGTGGGCCCACCACCACCTCGACGCCGACGCGATCGTGGCTGCCGCGCTCGTCTGAGGGGTACCCCGCCGCGATGCTCGACTGGCTCGCGGCGTCGGACCACGCCACCGCACGCTGGGTGGTCCAGCACCTGGTGGCGCTCGCGTACGTCCTCGCGTTCACGGTCGCGCTCGCGCAGTTCCGGCCGCTGATCGGCGAGCGCGGGCTGACGCCGATCCCGCGGTTCCTGGCGCGCACGACGGCCCGCCGGCACCCCAGTCTGTTCCACCTGCGCTACTCGGACACGCTCTTCCGCGTCGTCGCCGGGACCGGGCTCGTCCTCGCGCTGGCTGCCCTCGCCGGTGCCACCGACCTCCTCCCGCTCGGTGCGGGCCTCGCGCTGTGGGGCCTGCTCTGGGTGCTCTACCTGTCGATCGTCAACGTCGGCCAGGTCTGGTACGGCTTCGGCTGGGAGTCGCTGCTGCTCGAGGCCGGCTTCCTGGTGACGTTCCTCGGCCCGGCGGACGTGGCCCCGCCGCTGCCGGTCCTCCTGCTGCTGGTCTGGCTGCTCTTCCGCGTCGAGCTCGGGGCGGGCTTGATCAAGATGCGCGGCGACCCCTGCTGGCGCGACCTGACGTGCCTCGACTACCACCACGAGACCCAGCCGCTGCCGGGTCCGACGAGCTGGTGGTTCCATCACCTGCCCCGCCCGCTGCACCGCCTCGAGGTGCTGGCCAACCACGTCACTCAGCTCGTCGTCCCGTTCCTGCTGTTCCTCCCCCAGCCGGTGGCGTCGCTCGCGGCCGCGGTCGTCGTCGTCACCCAGGGCTGGCTGGTGAGCAGCGGCAACTTCGCGTGGCTGAACTTCCTGACGATCTCGCTGGCGTTCGCCGCGGTCGACGACGCGTACCTGCGCTGGTTGCCGGTGTCGCTGCCGGCCCCGGCTCCGCTGCCGGTCTGGTTCGCGGTCCTCGTCCTCGCCGTGTCCGTCCTGATGCTCGCGCTCTCGGTGTGGCCGGTGCTCAACATGGCCAGCGGCCGCCAGCTGATGAACGCCGGGATCACGCCGGTGCACCTGGGCAACAGCTACGGCGCGTTCGGCTCGGTGACCCGGGAGCGCGAGGAGGTCGTGCTGGAGGGCACGGACGATCCCGAGGGCCACGACGACGCGGTGTGGCGCGAGTACGACTTCCGCTCGAAACCCGGCGACCCCTACCGCCGGCCACCCCAGACGGCGCCGTACCACCGCCGGCTGGACTGGCTGATGTGGTTCGCGCCGATCGCCCCGCGCATGGCTCGCGGCTGGCTGCCGACGCTGCTCGACCGCCTGCTCGAGGCCGACGCGCCGACCCTGCGCCTGCTGCGCCGCGACCCGTTCGACGGCGAACGCCCGGCGTGGGTCCGCGCGCGCCTCTACCGCTACCGCTTCACCACCCGCGAGGAACGCCGCGCCACCGGCGCGTGGTGGCACCGCGAGCTGATCGGCGACTACCTGCCGCCCCGCAGCCGGCCCGCGTCACGGACGTCGGCGCCGTAGACCAGTCGCTGCGCGGCCCGGATCCCCGCCGCGTACACCGGTCCGAGGCGACCGCCCCGCGCGAGCGCCGCCCGCGCCGCGTTCGCTCCCGGCGCGCCGTGCACCGCTCCGGCCGGGTGCGCGGTGGCGCCGGCGAGGAAGAGCCCGTCGACGGGGGTGTCGGGGCGCCCGAGGCCGGGCGTCGGACGGAACACCAGCATCTGGTGGACCTGCGCCGTACCGGCCATGAGCGCGCCGCGGACCAGCGAGGGGTTGCGGGCCTGCAGGTCGCCGGGCCGGGAGACGACGCGGGCGACGACCCGGTCGCCGAAACCCGGTGCGTGCCGCTCGATCACCGCGGTCATGCGGCGCACCTGCTCGTCGAGCTCGGCGTCGGTGAGCATCCGCGCGTGCGGCAGATGCGTGTACGCCCAGACCGACTCGGTCCCCGGCGGCGAGCGCAGCGGATCGGCCAGGGTCATCTGCCCGAGCAGCAGGAACGGGTCACGGGGCACCCGGCCGGCGGCGAGGTCGGCCCCGAAGCCGACGAGCCCGGCGACGTCGCCGCCGAGGTGGACCGTCCCCGCCTGCCGAGGCTCGGGCGCGGTCCACGGGATCGGCGAGGACAGCGCCCAGTCGACCTTGAGGATCGCGTCGTCGTACTGGAAGCGCGCGAGGTCGTCGACCAGCCGCGAGGGTAGGTGCTCGTGCCCGACGAGCTCGCCGTAGAGCACCGGCGCCGGCACGTCGGCGAGGACCGCGCGCCGCGCCCGCACCAGCCCGCCGGCCGCATCGACGACCCCGACCGCGCGCCCACCCTCGACCAGGACGCGGGTGACGGGTCGCTCGCAGTCGACGGTCCCGCCGCGGTCGGCGAGGCGCGCCACCAGCGCGTCGGTGATCGACCGCGCGCCGCCCGAGGGCACCGGGAACCCCACGTCCTGGGCGAGCATCGAGAGCAGCCAGCCGAAGGCGGTGCTCGCGGTCTGGGTGACGGCGAGGTCGGTGTGCAGGGCGTTGCCTGCGACGAGCACGCGCGCGCCCTCGCCACGGAACTCCTCCTCGCCGAACCGCGTCGCGGGCAGCAGCAGCCGCCGCGCCAGCCGCAGCGTGTCCGGGCCACCGAGCGTCCGCATCACCGTCGCCGCGTCGCGCACGGGCGGGAACGGCCCGAGGAACGCCGCCATCAGCGGGTCGCGCAGCCGCCGCCACTCATCGGCGAGCCGGCGCCACGCGTCGCCGTCCCCGGGCGCGAAGCGGTCCAGCGAGGCGGCCGTGACGTCGACGTCCCGGGAGATCAGGACGCCGCGGTCGTCGGGCAGCACGTGGGCCAGCGCGGCCGGGGCGTGGCGCCACGCGAGCCCGTAGGCGTCGAGACCCAGACCTCGCAGCACCGGCGACACGAAACCCATCGGGTGGAACGCGCTCCCGAGGTCGCTGCGCCAGCCCGGCGCGGTGATCTCCTCGGTGCGTACCGCCCCACCGGGCGCGTCGGACGCCTCGAGCACGCGGACCGACCAGCCGCGGTCGGCCAGCAGGTTCGCCGCCACGAGCCCGTTGTGCCCCGCCCCGACGACGACGGCGTCGGCGGTCTCGCCGGACGGGATCGCGTGTGCGGCAGAGGTCATGCGCGCAGGATGCCCGCTCAGTGCGGTCCGAGCAGGTTCGTCCGGACGTCGACGAGGTGGGCGACGCGAGCTGCGCGACCTGACCCCGGTCGTGGGCACGTGCGGCACCGACCGGGTTCTCGCATCGGGCGGGTCGTTCTTTACGCGGACAGACCAATCCTCAGGACCGAGTGGGCGCACCTCTCCCGGAGGAGCCGGTGGAGCGCGACAATCCGGCTCATGAGCACCCGCCTGTGGCACCCGTTCTCCGACATGGCGGCCGTGGACGGCCACGAGTTCGTCGTCGACCGGGGCGAAGGCCCCTGGATCTACGACGAGGCCGGGCAGCGGTACCTCGACGGCTGCGCGAGCCTCTGGTACTGCAACGTCGGCCACGGTCGCCGCGAGATCGCCGAGGCCGCGATGGCCCAGATGACGAAGCTCGAGTCGTACTCGTGCTTCGCGGACATCGCGAACCGCCCGGCCCTGGAGCTCGCCGACCGTCTCGCCGACCTGGCCCCCGTGCACGACGCGAAGGTCTTCTTCGGATCGGGCGGAGCCGACGGCATCGACACCGCCATCAAGATCGCCCGCGGGTACTGGCAGGCGCGGGGCGAGAGCCGGCGCGTGCACGTCGTCTCCCGCGAGACCGGCTACCACGGCACCCACGGCTACGGGACCTCGATCACCGGGATCCCGCCGAACCGCGAGGGTTGGGGCGTGCTCGCCGGTGAGAGCTCGGTCGCCCCGCTGCACGACCTCGACGGCGTCGAGAAGGTCTTCGCCGAGGTCGGCCCGGAGCGGATCGCGGCGTTCGTCATCGAGCCCGTCACCGGGGCCGGCGGCGTGCACCTGCCCGTCGACGGCTACATCGAGGGCGTCGCGGAGCTGTGCCGGCGCCACGGGGTGCTGCTCGTCGTCGACGCCGTGATCTGCGCGTTCGGGCGCCTCGGCACCTGGTTCGGCATCGAGCGCTTCGGCGACATCCGCCCCGACATGATCACCTTCGCCAAGGGCGTCACCAGCGGCTACCTCCCGCTCGGCGGGGTGATCACCTCCGGCGAGGTCGCCTCGCCGTGGTGGACCACCCCGGGCGAGCGCACCCTGCGCCACGGCCCGACCTACTCCGGTCACCCGACGGCGTGCGCCGCCGGGCTCGCGACGCTCGACATCTACGAGCGCGAGGGCCTCATCGCGCGCGGCGGCGAGCTGGAGATGCCGCTGTTCGAGGCGCTCGCGCCCCTGACCTCGCACCCGTACGTCCACGAGGTGCGTGCCGGCTTCGGCTTCCTCGCCGCGGTCGAGCTCGAGCAGGACGTGCTCGACGGCGTCCCCGACGCGCCCAACGTCCTGCTGCGCGCCGCGCGGAAGGCGGGCGTGCTCGTCCGCGGACTCGGCAAGGGTGTCGCCGTGTCGCCGCCGCTGACCGTCGGGCAGGAGGAGATCGACCTGCTCGCCCAGGCGATCCACGCCGGGCTCGACGACCTGCCCGTCGAGAGGCCGGTCCCGGCCGCGCCGGGCGCGTGAGCACGCTCCTGGTCGCGGGAGCCACGGGCAATGTGGGGTCCGAGGTGGTGCGGGCGCTCGACGGCGTCGAGGTCCGTGCCCTCTCGCGACGGGGAGCCGCGGTCGGGGACGCCGTCCCCGTGGTCGGGGACCTCGGCGACCGGGCCGGCGCCCGAGCGCTGTGGCCGGGCGTCGATGCCGTGTTCCTGCCCGCCGGCCACCCCGACGTGCCCGGCCTGCTGGCCGACATGCGCGACGCCGGCGTGCGCCGGGTCGTCCTGCTCTCGACCGGCGCGGTGGTCGGCGGCGACCTCGACAACGCCGTCACCCGCTACAACGTCGTCTCCGAGGCGGCCGTGCGGGACTCCGGACTGGAGTGGACGGTGCTGCGCCCGAGCGGGTTCATGTCGAACGCGCTGCAGTGGGCGCCGCTGGACGATGTCGTCCGCGAACCGTTCGCGGACGTCCCCGTCGCCGTGATCGACCCCGCCGACATCGGGGCGGTGGCCGCCCGCGCGCTCACCGACCCCGACCTGGCCGGTCGCAGCCTGCGCCTCACCGGTCCCGAGGTGACACTCCCCGCCGAGCGGCTGGCCGTGCTCGCCGAGCTCCTCAACCGCGACCTCCGCCTGGACCCTGAGCCCGACGACGAGGCGCGCGCGAGGATGACCGCGGCGATGCCGCCGCAGTACGTCGACGCCTTCTTCCGCTTCTTCCGCGGGGGCGAGTACGACGACGGTCGCGTCACGACCACCGTCCCCGATCTCCTCGGCCGACCGGCCCGCACGTTCCGGCAGTGGGCGCAGGTTCACCTGGGCGCCTTCTGAGCGGACACTGACCCCATGCAGACACGGGTCGACCTCAACGCCGACGCCGGCGAGAGCCTCGGACGCTGGAAGCTGGGGCACGACAGCGAGCTGATGGTCCACGTGACCTCGGTGAACGTGGCCTGCGGCTACCACGCCAGCGATCCGGTGACGATGCGCGAGTCGGTGCGCACGGCCGTCGCGACCGGCACCGCGATCGGCGCCCACCCCGGGCTGCCCGACCTCGTCGGCTTCGGGCGCCGGCGGATGGCGCTGCGTCCCGACGAGGCCGCCCAGCTCGTGCTGTATCAGACCGGGGCGCTGCAGGCGACGGCTCGCGCGGAGGGCACCGAGGTCGTGCACGTCAAGCCGCACGGCGCGCTCTACGGCATGGCGCTGACCGACCCGGAGATCACGTCCGCGATCACCGAGGCCGTACTGCGCCTCGACCCGGGCCTGCTGATCTTCTGGCTCGCCGGGCCGACCGCGGAGCTCGCCCGCTCGCTCGGTGCGACCGTGGCGCGCGAGGGCTTCGCGGACCTCGAGTACGACGACGAGGGCCACATCATCGTCGAGCCCGAGCCGAAGGCCAAGGACCCCGACGCCGTCGCCCAACAGGCCGTCGACCTGCTCGAGGGGCACGTGACGTCGAACTCCGGCAAGCACCTCGACGTCGAGGTCGACACCATCTGCCTGCACGGCGACCGGCCGAACGCGGTCGAGATCTGCGAGACGCTGGTGCGGCGGTTCGAGAGCCTCGGCGTCGAGAAGGTGCCGGCGGTGTCGCTGCTGCGCGGCTGACTACAGTCCGATCAGGTGCCACATGATCAGGCCGTGCACGTCCTGGGCCTCCTCGGGCGAGACGCAGTCGACCTCGAACATGGTGCGGCCCACCTTGATCCCCACCACGGTGGCCTCGGTGACCGGCTGGTCGGTCGTCGTGATGTACGAGCAGCTGACGATCTGGCGCAGCGGCACCGACGTGAGCGCGACGCGCCCGTCGTCATAGACCGCGTCCATGAGCAGGATGCGACGGTTGGTGACCCCGACGAGGGCGATGGGCCCCTGCCGGTTGCCGAAGATCCCGTAGATCTGCTCGCCCTCGAGGATGTCCCGGCGGATGGCCTGCACGCCCGGGCCGTGGGACTGGACGACGCCCGCGCGGTGCTCGGGCCGGCGCGGGCCGCTCAGCTGACCGGAGTCGTAGGCACGGTTCTGGAGCGACATGGCGTCTCCTCGCTGCGCACGGGGCGTCATCACCGTCTGACCGAGTGTGCGCGAAGCGAGGCGTCGACTCCATACCGTGAGCGATTTCGCCGACGAGATAGGGCCTTCGGTTCTAGTCGGTTGGGCCGGACAGCCGGGCGATGAGCGTCCTCGGGGCGACCCGGCGGTAGGCCGTCGACGACGATCTCGCGGACCTCGTCCCACGCAGGCCCGTCCGGACGGAGGTCCAGGAGCATCGCGATCCAGTCGCGTCCTGCGAAGGGCGGGCCGAAGAACTGCTCGGGGTCGACGGCGGCCAGCTCGTGCCGCGCTCCCGGAGGCGCCGCGGCCCACCGGGCGACGGTCCATCGTCACCACCCGCGCGCCGCGAACGGGGACTTCGAACGCATAGACGCAGCGAACAGCACGTTCGCTGCTAACCAGACCCGGGATCCGCCAGCCACGTCTCCAGCGTCGTGATGTCGTAGGTCCCGTCGACGACCGCCGGCGCGTCGAGCAGGCGCCGGTGCAGGCCGATCGTCGTGGGGAGGCCGTCGACGCGGTACTCCGCCAGCGCCCGGCGCCCGCGCGCCAGGGCCTCCTCGCGCGTCGGCGCCCACACCGAGAGCTTGGCGACCAGCGAGTCGTAGAACGGCGGGACGACGTCGCCCGCCGTCAGCGCGGTGTCGACGCGCACGCCCGGCCCGCCCGGCAGCTCCAGGCCGGTGACCTCGCCCGGGGAGGGCAGGAAGTCCTGGTCGGGGTCCTCGGCGTTCACCCGGAACTCGATCGACGCCCCGCGGCACACGACGTCCTCCTGGCGCACCGACAGCGGCACGCCCCCGGCGATCCGCAGCTGCTCGGCCACGAGGTCGAGGCCGGTCACCCACTCGGTGATCGGGTGCTCGACCTGGATGCGCGTGTTCATCTCGATGAAGAAGAAGTCGGCCGCGTCCCCGCAGCCCTCCACGAGGAACTCCACCGTGCCCGCGCCGACGTAGCCCACCTCGCGGGACAGCCGGACGGCCGCGTCGCAGAGCGCCTGCCGCACCGACGGCGAGAGCCCCGGCGCCGGCGCCTCCTCGAGGATCTTCTGGCGCCGCCGCTGCAGCGAGCACTCCCGTTCGAAGCAGTGCACGATGTGGCCGTGGGTGTCGGCGAGGACCTGCACCTCGACGTGCTTGGGCCCCTGCAGCGCCCGCTCCACGTAGACCGCGTCCGAGCCGAACGCCGACGCCGCCTCCCGCTGGGCCTCGACCACGACCTCGCGGAGCTCCTCGGCGTTCGCCGCCGGGCGGATGCCGCGGCCTCCCCCGCCCGCCGAGGCCTTGACCAGCACCGGGTACCCGACCTCGTCGGCCGCCGCGACGGCGTCGTCGACCGAGGACACCTCGTCGGACCCGGGGACGACGGGCACGTCCGCCGACCGCGCGAGGGCCCGCGCCGCCGCCTTGTCCCCCATCGTCGCGATCACCGACGAGGGCGGTCCGACGAACGTCAGCGCCGCCTCCTCGACCGCGGCGGCGAACGCCGGGCGCTCGGAGAGGAAGCCGTAGCCGGGGTGGATCGCGTCGACGCCGGCGGACTTCGCGGCCTCGAGCACCGCGTCGGCGTCGAGGTAGCTCTTCGACGCCGCCGACTTCCCGATGTGCACGGCGTCGTCGGCCGTCCGCACGTGGGCGGCCGAGGCGTCGGCGTCGGAGTAGACGGCGACCGCGCGGATCCCCAGCTCCCGGCACGCCCGCACCACGCGCAGGGCGACCTCGCCGCGGTTGGCGACGAGGACGCTCCGCAGGCTGCTTCGACGCGGCAGCTCCCCGCTCGGCGTGCTCGTCTGATCGCTTCGTGCCGTCACGTCTCCAGCTCGACCAGGTCCTGGCCGATCGTCACCTCGTCCTCGTTCTCGACGAGGAACGCGGAGACCGTGCCGGCCGCGTCCGCCTTGACCTCGTGGAACGTCTTCATGACCTCGACCAGGCCCACCGTGTCTCCCTCGGACACGGCCGCCCCCTCCGTCACGTACGGGTCGGCGTCGGGCGAGGGCCGGTGGTAGAAGACGCCGGGCGTGCGGGAGGTGATCTTGTGACTGCCCACCGAGGTCCTCCTAGGACGCGAGTGCGGAACGGATGCGGTCGAGCGTGGTGTGGCGGTCGCGGCGCACGGTCAGCGCGCCGTCGAGGTCGACCGGCACGAAGCGCGTCCTGTCGCCGGTCTTGGTCTGGGCGAGCCGGTCGCGGTCGACGGACACGACCGTGCCGAGCGTCGCGTAGCCGCCGCCGGTGACGGCGTCCTGCAGCAGCACGATCGGCTCGACGCCGCCGGGCACCTGCACCGACCCGACGGGGTAGCCGCAGTCGGTGACGTTGGCGGGGTCGCTGCCGGCGCCGAACGGCTGTTCGCGGGGCACGAACGCCAGCTCGGCGCCGCGGAAGCGGTAGCCGACCCGGTTGGCGTCCGAGGTCACCTTCCACTCGGTGTCGGTGAACCGCGCGAGGCTGTCCTCGGTGAGCCGGTAGCTGTGCAGGCCGACCAGCAGGTGCACCTCGGCGGTCGACGGGTGCACCGGGACGTCCGAGGGGTCCAGCCGCCGCCCGGCACGAGGGTCACGGGCGTCGTTCCCGATCGCGAGCTCGTCGCCGGCCCGCAGCGCCCGCCCCTCGAACCCGCCGATGCCGACGAGCGTGTAGGTCGAGCGGCTGCCGTAGTACAACGGCACGTCGATGCCGCCGGCGACGGCCACGTACGGGCGCGCGCCGGCGCGCAGCTGGCCGAACGTCAGCACGGAGCCCTGCGCCACGGCCGCGGACTCCCAGAGCGGGATCTCCTCGCCGTCGACGAACGCCGGGATGTCGGCGCCGGTCACGGCGATGACGGTGTCCTGCGTGAACTCCAGCGTCGGGCCGAGGTACACGGCCTCCAGGGAGGCGGCGCCCGGCTCGTTGCCGACCAGCGCGTTGCCGACGTGGTAGGCGAACGAGTCCAGCGCGCCCGAGGGTGGGAAGCCGATGCTGTAGTAGCCGAGCCGCCCGGTGTCCTGGACCGTCGTCTCGAGCCCGGGGTCACGCACGAGGATCATGGGTCCGGCTCCTCTGTCGGCGTGCCCCCCGTGATGCTCCGCGGACGATGGATGCTCACCCGTACAGCACCTCCTTCATCGCGGCGTTGGTGCCGTCCGGGTCGGCGAGGAACCGGCTCGGCGAGAACTCGAGCTCCGTGAACGAGTAGCGCCACGTGCCGGCGTCGACCTGCGCGCGCACGTCGTCGTACTCCTCCTGGTCGACGCGGCGGTAGTTGATGACGTCGCCGTGCTTGAAGAACACCACCGAGTCGTTCTCGGCGAAGTCCGGCAGGCGCTGCTCGCCGTCGAAGATCGGGGCGGGCGCCGAGCCGAAGAGCTGGTAGCCGCCGGCGCCCTTGACCGGGTAGATCACGGCGAAGGCACCGCCGAACCCGAAGGCCCGCTCCGGGGTCTCGGTGCGCGGGCGGACGTACTTGGGCACCTCGACCTGCCGCTCCCGGGGCACCAGCTGGAAGCACCACGGCAGGCCCGGGACGAAACCCATCATCGTCACCAGGTACGGCGACGCGGCGAGCGCGTCGATGAAGTCCTCGGTCGAGGAGTAGCCGTTGATCCGGGCGCCGTAGTCGAGATCGGTGCCCGTCGGGTCCTGGTGGCGGTCGCGGAACTTCATGAGGACCTCGTGGGTCCACGGGTCGTTCAGCATGATCGGGACATCGATGATGCGGGTGGCGACGGTGAGGTCGTCCGGGTGTCCGCCGACCTCACCCTCGATCCGTTGGAGCTCGCGCACGAGGTCACGCGGGTGGAGCCGGTCGGGATCGACGCGGACCATGTACGACGCGTTCGACGGCGCGATCTCCTCGACCCCGGGGATGGCCTCCTCGGCCAACCGCCGCGTGATCCCCAGCGACGTGAAGTGCACCGGCAGGCTCATCGCCGGGGACAGCTCCACGTAGACGAACTCGTCGCCGCCGTGGTCGTACCGCGTCTCGGTCTCCGTCTCCGTCCCGGCGCTCATGAGGTCACCTTGGCGGCGTCCGCGACGGCACGCCAGACCTGCGGCGGGGTGAGCGGCATGTCGAGGTGCGTGACCCCGCGAATGCCCGTCCCCCCGAGAGGATCCGTCTGAGGACCCACGATCTCCCGTGGCGGTGAGGACAGGAGATCCTTGGTTCGACAGGCCCGGATGGGTGCCGATAAATATGATCGTCGTCACACTAGACCTTGTTCGTCGGGAGTGTCGCTGCGATCCTCCCTGGTCGCTGTCCGCCGCGAGGAGCATCGGCCCTGGTCAGGGCAGCCTGTGCTGCGTGGCGAGAGGCCCCGTCGACCCGCCACGATCATCGCCATGACCGCAGCCCAGAGCCTGCCCACGGTGCAGAACTGTTCGGTGACCGCCTGTTCCTACAACGAGGGATCGTCCTGCCACGCGGGCGCGATCACGATCGCCGGCGACAACGCCGCGTGCGGCACCTTCGTGGAGATCTCGTTCCGCGGCGGCGTGGACGGCAACGGCGTCGTCGGCGCCTGCCACCGCTCGGAATGCACGTTCAACGACAAGCTCGAGTGCACGGCCTCGTCGGTGAACATCGGCCCCGGCAAGGACGTCGCCGACTGCCTGACCTACGAGGCGCGGTAGAGCTCCTCGAGCGGCGCGACCGACCCCGCTGCCCCGAGGGCTTCCACCACGAGCCCGCGCACGGGGTCGGCGCGCAGCGTCCCGTCGGCGACGGCGAGGGCGGCCACGCTGTCCTCGTCGTCGACCAGGACCGCGGCACCGCGAGCGGCGAGCCCCGTGAGCGCCCCGAGCACGGCGCGGCGCCCGGTGGCGTCGAGCCCGCCGGTGACCCGGTCCGCCAGCACGATCGCGGCGTCGCCGGCCTCCTCGAGGCGGCCGCGCCGCTCCGACACTCCGGCCGACGGGTCCACGGTGACCCGACGGATCGCCGACGACGAGTCGTCGAACATCGCCATCAGCCGCCGACGCACGATCGGCTCGCCGAGCAGCACGGTCACCTCGGCCGTGGGCAGTCGCAGCGTCATCGCCGGGCCTCCTCAGTCGTGCCCCTCGGGCGCGGCTTCGGGCGCCCTCAGTGAGGGGAGGCTAACCTCGCTTGCCCGCCGCCGTCGAGGGCGTGGGGGCCACTCGCGCGAATCTCGCTCGGACGTCCGAACGCTGTCGGACGGGGACTGCCGGACCACTCCTGCCGGACCACTCCTGCCGGACTACTCCTGCCGGACCGCCCGCCAGACCGCTGTCGCGAACGGGACCCGCACAGGGTCGGCGCCGACCCGCCGCGCGATCACCTCCCGCGCCGCCCGGTGCACCTCCGCCCGCTCCTCGGGGGGCAGCGTCAGCACGGTCGAGTAGGTCCCCACCATCGCCGCCACGTCGTCGGCGGCCATCCACGTGCGGCGCCGGAAGACCTCCGAGGAGCCCGTCCCGAACGGCGCGCCCTCGGGCAGCTCGATGGTGAAGGCGGCGCGCACGGCCGACGTCGAGTCCTCGTTCCCGGCGTCGTCGGCGCGCTGGATGTGGCGTAGCTCCGCGACCCAGTCGGTCGTCGGGTCGGCGAAGCTCCACAGCAGGCCCAGCACGCCGCCGGGACGCAGCACGCGGGCGATCTCGGCGGTCGCCGGCTCCGGGTCGAACCAGTGCCACGCCGACGAGGCGAGCACGGCGTCGACCGACGCGTCGGGCAGCGGGATGTCCTCGGCCGTCCCGGCGAGCGCGCGGGCGCCGGGGCTGCGGGCGGCGAGCACGGCGCGCATCGCGTCGTCCGGCTCCACCGCGACGACGTCGGCGACGCCCGCGGCCGCCAGCGAGCGGGACACCAGCCCGGTCCCGGCACCGAGGTCCAGCACGGCCACGTCGGACGAGGGCAGCAGCCAGCGCAGGGCCGCCGGGACCGGCGCCGGGCGGAGGCGGTCGTAGTCCTCCGCGGCGGCGCCGAACGACCGTGCTCGCTGCGGGCGGGTCACAGCCACCCGCGCTTGTGGAAGACCAGGTAGAGGGTCAGCGACGCGAGCAGCATGAGGCTCAGCGCGAAGGGATAGCCCAGCGCCCACGCGAGCTCGGGCATGTGCTCGAAGTTCATGCCGTAGATGGCCCCGATCAGCGACGGCGTGAACAGGATCGCCGCCCACGAGGAGATCTTCTTGACCTCCTCGCCCTGGGCGAGGCTGGTCTCGGAGAGCCGGCGCATCTCCTCGTTCTGCCGCTGGCCGACCAGGGCGGCGTTGACCTGCAGGATGTTGCCGAGCAGCTGGCGGAAGTTGTCGGCGGCCTCGCTGGTCTGCGCCTGGTGGTCGGCGACGTCGCGCAGCCCGCGGTGCAGGGCCTGACCGGGGTCGTACTCGGAGTCGCCGAGGAGCCCGTCGAGGACCTCGCGCAGCGGGTCGACCGCGCGCTGCAGCTCGATGACCTCGCGGGAGAGCTGGTAGATGCGGCGGGAGACGCTGGGGTCGCCGCCGAACACCTGGGTCTCGATCTCGTCGATGTCGTGCCGCAGGCCGCGGACGACGGGCAGGTAGTCGTCGACGACGCGGTCGAGCACGGCGTAGAGCACCGCGTGCGGCCCCTCGGCCAGCAGGCGCGGGTCGTCCTCGAGCCGCGCTCGCACCGGCGAGAGGTCGGGCTTCTCGGCGTGCCGCACGGTGACGACGAAGTCCGGCCCGAGGAAGAGGTGGATCTCGCCGACCTGGACGTCCTCGTCCTCGTCGACGTACCAGGCGGGCCGCAGCACCACGAACTCGACGTCGTCGTAGCGTTCCAGCTTCGGGCGCTGGTGGGCGTGCACCGCGTCCTCGACGGCGAGCGCCGGCAGCGACAGCTCCCGCGCCAGCCGGTCGAGCTCGTCGGAGTCGGGGCGGAGCAGGCCGATCCAGGCGAAGCCGCGGTCCGCGGCGATGTCACGCTCGACGTCGCCGCGCAGCATCGCGAGCGTGCGGTCCAGCGTCTCGGGCTCGCTGTCGCGCTCGCCCCGCACGTACACCGCGTTGTCGACGACGGTCATCGGGACAGTGTCCCGTGTGCTCGTCCGGCGTGCTGAGCGTCAGTGCGCGAGCGCGACTCCCGCCGCGACGAGCCCCACCGCGTTGGTGCCCAGGTGCAACCCGATCGGGGCGAGCACCGAGCCCGTGCGGTGGCGCAGCCAGCCGAGCACGAGGCCGCCGACGACGGTGACGGCGAGGACCGCGAGCGCCGACGTCCACTGCAGGGTCGGCGGCAGCGGTACCGCCGACGGGCCCATCGCGACGGTGAGGTGCCAGAGGCCGAACGCCACCGCGGTGACGCTGAGCGCCACGCGGGCGGGCAGTGAGCGCACGGAGTGGCCCTGCAGGACGCCCCGGAAGGCGAGCTCCTCGGCCAGCACGGTGCCCAGCGGGATGAGGACGAGGCCGCGCAGCAGCAGGGAGCCGGGTGAGGCGCCGGCGAGCTGGGGGTTCTCGAGCAGCCCGGGCGCGGCCACCAGCACGGCGCCGTAGCCGAGCACCGCGACGCCGATCGCCGCGCCGCCCCAGCGCAGCCCGGCGCCCCAGGTGCCGCGGCCGATGCCGAGGTCGCGCCAGGTCAGGCCGAGCAGGCGCGCCACGGTCACCATCGCCGCGACGCCGCCGACGTTGAAGACGGCCTTGAGCACGGGGTCGGCGGGCAGGGCGGGTAGCGCGAGGTTGCTCCACGCGAGGAGGAGGACCGCGACGACCGCCGGTGGGGCCAGCCGTCGCCAGTGGGTGACTTTCTCGGCGGGCTCGGTGTCCGTTCCGTCCGTTCCGTTCGACACGTCGGACGGCGGGCAGCCGGGCGTGGCCGTGTGCTGGGGAGCGGTCACACGCCCAGCATGCCTGCCACCCTCTGCGTGTCCGCATCGGTCCACCCCGGGGGCGTACCCACGGAGAGCCACCCGCCCACCATCACCTTCCGGTACTGGTGGCCGTGCCCGTCCGGCACCGACAGGGAGTTGGTGAGGTCGATGGTGACCTGCCAGAACGTCACCACGGGGTACCAGTCGACGGCCTCGGACACGTCCCGACCTCGGGGTTCGGCGAGCCAGTCGGGGCGCTGCCACAGGAGCGCCGGCGTCCACCAGACGATCGGGTCGGAGGCGTGCTGCAGGTACACCACATGTGGCGGATACCACACGCCCGGTGGCCGTGTCAGGTCCTCCGCGGTCGATCCGAAGCGCACCTCGCGACCGCCGTCGACGACCGGGAGGACGGCGGGCGACCCGGGGTCGCGGCGCGCGGTGAGCTCCGCATGAAGCCGGTTGGAGTTCGGGGGCCCCACCCAGAGCACGCCGTCGGCCTGGGCCCGGGCGTCGGCGATGCTCGAGAACGCGGCCTCCGAGCCCTGCGAGCCGAGGCTCTCGCCGAACACGATCAGCCTCGGGCGCCGGTCGGGCGGCAGCTGCTCGATCCGGGCGTGCACGGCGTCGAACAGCGCCCGCCCCTCGGCCTCGGCGCGCGTGCGGTCGACGAGGAACGACAGCCAGCTCGGCAGGTAGGAGTACTGGGTGGCGACGATCGCGGTGTTCCCGCCCCAGATCATCTCCAGGGAATCGGCCACGGGGTCGTCGATCCACCCGGTGCCGGTCGTGGTCACCAGCGCGAGGACGTCCCGCTGGAACGCCCCGGTGCGCTCCAGCTCGGCGACCGCGAGCGCGGCGCGCTCCTGCGGGCCGGGCGCCGACATCAGCCCGACGTAGGCGCGGATCGGCGGCACCGGGGCCCGCCCGGAGGCCTCGCCGAGGTCGGCGAGGGACCGCCCGCCCGCCACGAAGTCCTGCCCCTCGCGACCCAGGGTGTCCCATCGCACGAGCGAGGGCGGCGAGCCCGAGCGCAACGGTGATGCTGGGGCGACCACGCCGGGATAGGTCGAGGAGTTGGTCGCGCCGAACGCGGCATCGGCGAGACGCAGGCCCGTGCGCAGGACCAGAGTGTCGATCATCGTCGCCACCAGCACGACCACGATCACCGTGCCGAGGACGGTCGCGACCTGCGCGGGCAGGTGGGCCCGGCGTCGCAGCACGTCCGCGGCGCGCCCGGCGAGCCAGCGCACGCCGCGCCCGAACCCCACGATGAGCCCGGCCACCACGATCGCCACCGGGCCGGCGCGCAGCCAGCCGTCGGTGGTCGGCTGGGCGATGCCCATGAGCGCGGCGACCTGCCGTTGCCACGCCGCGCCCGCGAGGAGCATCCACAGCAGCGCGACCACCGCCGTCACCACGAGCACGACCCACGTGCCCGGGGTGAACCACTCCGGCGTCGCGCGCTGCACCCGGCCGGTCAGCCGGGTCCAGCGCGCCGTGCGCCCGAGCAGCCAGGCGATCGCCACGCCCAGCCCGTAGCCCAGCCCGCCCGAGATGCCGGTGGCGAGGCCCTGGAAGAGGTAGTCGCGGGGGATCAGCGACGGGGTCAGCGAGATGAGCGCGAACGCGGTGCCGAGCACGAAGCCCGCCGGGTGCGCGCGCGGGACGTAGCGCACCACCGGCGCGAGGCGCGGGGAGAGCAGCGGGGAGTCGCCACCGAAGTCGTGCCGCGCGCCGTCGCGGTGCCAGAGGTGGTGGTGATCGAGCTCCTCCTCGAACTCGCGCTGGAACTCGGTGTCGAGCTCCGGACCGGGTCGGGTCAGAGGACGCGCGTCGGTCTCGTCGGCACCAGGGTGGTTCGCGCCCGGAGCCGTCGCCCGGGTCTCGCGGTCCGCCACGCATCCCAGCTTCCCGCGCGGCGCAAGCCGGTACGCGCGCCGCGCCCGAACCGTCGGCGTGAATCTTCGGCGGCCCCTGGTCGCCCCACGCACCGCGTGGCACGCTCACGGACCATGACCGCGCTGCGCCGGCGACGGGTGGCCCGCCGCCAGGTGGACCTCGCGCGTGTCGCCAGCGCGATCTGCCGCCAGGATCGCTAGGCGCGGGAACGGCAGGAACGCGCTCCTCCCCGCCCCGCCCGGGAGAACCACGCCGTGTCCCCCTCACCCGACGCCCGCTGGGCCCTCGCGAGCGAGCGCACCCTGCTCGCGTGGTTCCGCCTGTCGCTGGCGCTGTTCCTCGTCGGCCTCGTCCCGCTGGTCCTCGTGCCGGCGGGCACCGCGACCGGGCTCGTCACCCTGGTGTCCGGCGGGTCGATGCTCGGGTGCGCCGCGACCGCCGTCGAGGGCGTCCGGCGGTGGCGTCGCGGCGCTCAGCGCCGGAGCAACGACTCGAGCCAGCGACCCGCCGAGAGGAGCCCGTCCTCGCGGTCGGGGTGACCGATCAGGGCGAGGCCCAGCGGCAGGCCCGCCTCGTCGCGGGCTCCGGGGACGGCGAGCGCCGGCAGACCGAGCAGGTGCCAGGGGCGGGAGAGCACGGGGTCGCCGGTACCCTCGGCCGCGAGCGGCGCCACGCCCAGCGCCCCCGGGACGAGCACGGCGTCGGCGTCGTCGAGGCGGGCGAGGACCACGGCCCGGGTCTGCGCGGCGCGCTCGCGGGCGTCGGTGAGCGCCGCCGGGGACACCGCGCGGCCCTCCGCCAGCATCGCCGTGAGGCGCGCGCCCAGCCCGGGCACCGCCGGCACCACGTCCGCCGCCTCGGCGGCCATCACGGTGTGGTGGTCGGTGACGGCGTGCTCGAGGCTCACGTCCCACGACGCGACCGGCGCGCCCTGCGCGCGGGCGCGGTCGACCGCGTCGGCGTGCGCCGCCCGCATCGCCGCCGAGACGTCGGCGACCTCCGTGCCGTCCCAGGCGAGCAGGCGCGGCCGGGCCGGCTCCGCCTGCGGGCCACCGAGCGCGCGGCGCGCGACGGCGAGATCCTCGACGGTCGCCGCGAAGAGACCGAGCGTGTCGAGGCCCGGCGCGAGCGGGTGCACGCCCTCGGTCGGCAGGGTCCCGCGGGGGACGGCAAGGCCCGCGACCCCGCAGAACGAGGCGGGCCGGACCACGGAGCCCGCCGTCTGCGACCCGAGGGCGAGCGGCACCATGCCGGCCGCGACCGCCGCCGCGGACCCGCTCGACGAGCCGCCCGGCGTGCGGTCGAGGTCGTGCGGGTTGCGGGTGGGGCCGGGGTCGAAGCAGGCGAACTCGGTGGTCACGGTCTTCCCGACGACCAGCGCCCCGGCCTCGCGCAGCAGGCGGACGATCGCGGCGTCGGTCCCGGCCGGCGGGGCGTCGGCCCGGGTGGACGAGCCACAGACCGTCGGCACCCCGGCGACGTCGATGATGTCCTTCACGCCGACCGGCACGCCCGCGAGGGGTCCGTGGTCCCGTGCCGTGTCATCCAGCAGCGCGACCCAGGCACGCACCCGGTCGTCGATCTCCTCGATCCGCCGCCGGGCGGCGTCGCCCCCGAGGTACGCGTCGGCGACGCGCCAGGGCCTGACGAGATCCGGGGAAGCCACGAGCCGCAGTCTGGCGCCTACCCGGTCGGGATGCGCAGGAGCTTCGTCTCACCGAGCTCCGGGGGCTCGTTCGCGGGGTTCGCCTGCGGCGTCCGCTGGGCCGGGTGCGAGGAGCTCGAGGAGCTCGCCTGCTGCTGACCCGAGTCCGAGCTGCCGGACCCCTGCGACGAGCTCGACGACCCGCCGTCGGAGCCCTGGCCGTCGCAGCGGGCCTGGCTGCGGGTGCTCTCGTCGAGACCGAGGTCGCCGAGCAGCCCGCCGACCAGGCCTCCCTCGCCCGTGTCGCAGATCGTGGCGGACCGGTGGCCGTCGGAGGAGCTCGAGGAGTAGCTCACGGACTGATCCGAGGAGCGGTTCGACGCGGTGCTGTCGCCGTCGTCGCCGTGGTCGTGTCCCGGCGTGGCCAGGGCGAGGCCGGCACCCGACCCGGCCAGCGCGAGGGCCGCCGAGGTGGCGACAGCCCCGCGCCCGAGGACGCGGGAAACGGTCATCGTGGTCTCGATGCGGTGGGCACCCATGGGAGTTCCTCCTCCAGCGCGACCACCATGCTCCGTCTGGCGGTCCGGGGTCTCGATCCCGTACGCGGTAGGTCTCGTTCCGGTCACGACGCAGCCCGGGGTGCCCCGCCACGCACGACCTCAACCCACCCGATCGCGACGCCCCGTTCCGCGTCGCCCGCCGCGCTCCTAGGCTGCGCCGATGGCGGCGACGACGACGGCGCGCTGGGTCGAGGTGCACCCGCGCAATCCCCAGCGCCGCGCGATCCGCGCGACGGTGGACCTCCTGCGTGAGGGCGGGCTGATCGCCTATCCCACCGACTCGTGCTTCGCGCTGGGCGCGATGCTGGGCAACCGCGAGGGCCTCGAGCGCATCCGGACCATCCGCCGGCTGGACACCCGCCACCACTTCACGCTGGTGTGCCGGGACTTCGCGCAGCTCGGGCAGTTCGTCCGCATCTCCACGCCGGTGTTCCGCGCGGTGAAGGCAGCGACGCCGGGCTGCTACACCTTCATCCTCCCGGCGACCAAGGAGGTGCCGCGCCGGCTGCTGCACCCGCGCAAGCGCACCGTGGGCGTGCGGATCCCGCAGCACCCGGTGGTCGACGCGCTCCTCGAGGAGCTGGACGAGCCGCTGCTGTCGTCGACGCTGCTGCTGCCCGACACCGAGGAACCGATGACGTCGGGCTGGGAGATCCACGAGCGGCTCGGCCACCAGCTCGACGCGATCCTCGACTCCGGCGAGTGCGGGACCGAGCCGACGACGGTCATCGACCTCTCCGGCGACGAACCCGAGCTGATCCGGCAGGGTGCCGGCGAGGGCTTCCAGTGGTGAGGAGCCGCTCAGCGCGCGACGCGCGGCATCCGGTCGGCGGCCGCGCGCAGCGCCAGATAGGCGTCCTCGAGCTCACGGGCCGCGAGGTGGGCGCATGCGGTCCGCACCGCGACGGCCACCTCGTCTAGGGCCGACCGTTGCCGGTCGGCGCCGGGTGCCGGCCCCCGCGCCGCGTGCGCACCGACCGCAGCCCGCAGCATCTGGTCGAGTCGGCCGTCGAGGACCGCGGGCGACGGGTCGGTGAGGTCGACGAGGTGGCCGAGCGCGGTGCGGATCGCCGCCCCGAGCTCGGGTGGCTGCCCCGCGGACGACTCCGTCCCGGCGCGGGTCACCGCGGTCACCGCGTCTCCTGACCGGCAACGACGTGCCGGCCGACCGCCGGGTGCGTCGCGACGACCGTCAACCGGCGGTCGAGCGCGGTGAGACGCAGCGGGCGGACCACCGTGCGGTGTGTCGCGACGAGCACCAGGTGAACGGCGCGCCCGACGGCGGCCTCGTGGACCGTGGCGAACGTGTCGAGGCCGGAGGCCCCGAGGAACGTGACGCCCTCGAGGTCGCAGACCACCGTCGGCGGCTCGCCGGCCGGTGTGGCGTCGAGCCCGCCGTCGCGCTCCTCGGCGACCGCGTCGATCGCCCCGTCGAGGACGTTGCGCAGGCGGCGAGCGGTGAGCATGTCGACCTCGCCGAGGACGCGTACGAGCACGAGCCCGCGGCGTGGCTGGGTCGGGGCGACGATCAGGTCGATGACGAGGTCGGCAGCGAGGGAACCGTCGGGGACGAGTCGGCCGTCGCCGTCGGAGACGGGGAACGCGCGTGGCGCGGCGTCCTGGCCGTCGGTACGGGGCGCCATCATGGCGGGGCCACCTCTCCAACAAGGCGTCGTCCGCGGGCCTCGAAGGGGTGAAGCTGCGGGTGGCACTCATCACTGTGCCCGCGATGGTCGGACCTGTCCACCGGGCGCGATCGCTTGATCACCCGCCGGAGTGGACCGTCAGAGCACCAGCAGCCCCCGGACGACCGTGGCGAGTGCCCCGACCAAGGCGAGCACGACGACGGCCCGACGAGCCGTCTCCGCCGGCAGGCGCCGGTGCACGACGTCGCCGAGCACGACGCCCACCGCGATCCCGGCCAGCCCGGTGAACCAGACGACACCGCCGAGCGCCGGCGGACCCTTGCTCACGAGCGCGAGGAGGTTGACGACGAGCAGGACGACCTGCGCGGTCGGGACGAAGACCTCGATGCTCCAGCGGCGCGCCAGCGCGAACGCCGACAGCGCCGGACCGCCGACCCCGGCCGTGACGTTGACGAACCCGGCGACGGCGCCTGCGCCCACCGCGCCTGACGTCCCGTCCAGCCGCGCACCGAGCCGTGGCACGAGCGAGAGCGCGACGGCGCCCAGCGCGAGCAGGCCCACGACGACCAGCAGCGGGCCTTCGGGGAGGGCGTCGACGACGAGCGCGCCGAGCGGCACGGCGACGACGACTCCGACCAGCAGCAGTCCCGTGGCCCGCACGTCGACACCCCGGTAGGTGCGGATGAGGACGATCAGGCAGAGGACGACCTGCAGCGCGTTGCCGAACGACACCCCGTCGCGCGGACCCAGGATCGCCACCAGGAACGGGCCGCCGACGAGCGCGAGGCCCAGCCCGGTCGTGCGCTGCGTGACCGCGCCGAGGAGGACCGGGCCCACGACGAGCGCCGCCGTCCCCACCGCGCTCACGGGCACGGCGGGGACGGCGGCGTCATGCGGTCATGATGACCGTGGGTCAGCGCCTGTGCGCAGGACGTGTGTCACTGCGGGGTGATGTCGAACGACACCGTGTCGCCTCGACGCTGGTGACCTGCACCAGGAGCGTCGTGGTCCGGCCGGCGCCGGTACCGGTACTGCGTGCTCCCCGGCGGGGCGAAGCGAACGTGAACACGGAGAGCGACGGGCAGGGGTCTTCACTGCTCCATCAGAGCCACCTCATGATCTCGCCAGAGTCCTCACCCTGTTCACAGGCGGGGAACAGGGTCGGCACCGACCCTGGAGAGCAGGACGCCGAGGGACGTCCGCCCGAGCGAGGAGGACGCCGTGAACGCCGCCGCCACCGTCGACCGCCCCGTTCCGCACGACGATCGTCCCGACGGGTGGGCCTCTCGGCAGGGCCCGCGCCGCCACCAGGCGGACGCGGCCGCGTCCTACCGGTCGGCGCCCGGGCGTCTCGCCGTCGCCGTCGCGGACGGCGTGGGCGACTCCGAGGCCGCCGGTTTCGCGGCCCGGCTGGTCGCCGACCACGCCGTGCGGGTCGCCGCGCTCGAGGGTCGCCCCGACGTCGCCCTGCTCGCCGCCCACGACCTCCTCACGAGCACCCACGACCTCGTGCCCGGCGACGCGGCGGCCGTCGTCGTCCTCGGGCCCGGTGCCGGCGACCCTCGCTGGCGTCTCGCGTGGGTCGGCGACTGCCGGGCGCTGGCCTGGGACGGCCGCACGCTGCGCTCCCTGACCGCCGACCACACCGTCGCCGCGGAGCTGCGCTCCCGCGGCCTGACCGTGCACCCGCGCCTCGAGCACGTGCTCACGGTGAGCACTCGCACGATGCGGCCGCAGGAGGTCGGCGTCGCCGTGGTCGACGACCCGGGCACGCTCCTGCTCCTCAGCGACGGCGTGCACCGCAGCGTCGCCGCGCCCGCCCTGGCCGCGGCGCTCGCCGGGGGCGGGAGCGCCACCGGGTGCGCCGAGCGGATCGTCGGGCTCGCCGAGGCGGCCGGGGCCACCGACAACGCGACGGCCCTGGTGGTCACGGGGTCAGCGCTCACGGGGTCGGCGCTCACGGGGTCGGCGCTCACGGGGTCAGCGCTCACGGGGTCAGCGGGAGCGTGAGCCGGAGGCGGGCGCCGTCTCTGCTGTCCGTGCTGTCTCGGCTGTCCGCGACCTCCAGCTCGCCGCCGTGCGCGCGGGCGAGGGCCCGAGCGATGGGTAGCCCGAGCCCGGCCCCGCCGGCATCCCGCGTGCGGGCGTCGTCGAGGCGCACGAGCCGGTCGAACACGCGCTCGCGGTCCTCGATCGGGATGCCGGACCCCTCGTCGACGACGTCGAGCACGGCGTTCCCGTCATGGGTGGAGACCTCGATCCGCACCGTGCCGTCGGCCGGACCGTGCCGACGGGCGTTCTCGAGGAGGTTGGCGAGGATCTGGGCGATCCGTGACGGGTCGGCTCGCACCGGGGTCGGTGGGCCCTCGACCCGCACGGTCAGCGCCGGCGCGAGCAGCGCCGTGCGCTCGGCTTCGGCGGCGGCGAGCTCGGCGAGGTCGACCTCGCGACGCTCCAGCGCGGCGCCGTCCTCGATGCGGGCGAGCTCGAGCATGTCGGCGACGAGCGCGCCGGCCCGCCGGGTCTCACGCACGAGCGTGGTGGCGATCCGCTCGCGGCGGGCGAGGTCGGCGTCGGGGTGGCGCACGAGCGACTCCGCCAGTGTCTGCACGCCGGTCACGGGGGTGCGCAGCTCGTGGGCGGCGTCGGACAGGAAGCGCCGGGTGCGCGCCTCGGACCGCTGGGCCTCGGTCGCTGCGTCCTCGGCGCGGACCTGCGCGGTCTCGAGGGCGTCCAGCATCGAGTCGAAGGCGGTGGCGGTGCGGCCCAGCTCGGTGTCGGTGCGCTCGGGATGCAGGCGGCGACCCCGGTCTCCGGCGGCGATGTCGTTGGCGAGTGCGGTCATGTCGTCGAGGGGTCGCAGCGCCACCCGCACCACGGCGAGCAGCGCGACCGCGACGACGCCGAGCCCGATCGCCCCGACACCGGTCATGACGACGCGCAGCCGGGCCAGCACCGCGTCGTTCTCGCCGGGCGCGACCTCGAGAAGGAGCTGCGTGCCGTCGGGGACGGCCACCGTCCGCGCGAGGTCCGCGCCGCCCGGGCGTCCGTGGCCGGGTCCCCCTCGTGGTGGGCGCCCGGGCGGGCCGGGGTCGTCGTCGGTCGGCGCCACCACCCGCCGGCCCGCGGCGCCGAGCAGGACCGCCCGGATGCCCTGCCCGTCGACGGCGTCCACGAGCGCCGTCCCGGTCGTCCCGGACGCGACGAGCAGACCCGCGCGGGCGGCGCGGTCGTCGAGGCGGCTCTGCTGGTCGCGACGCAGCTGAGCGTCGAGGGAGAGGTCGACGGCGACGCCGATGACGACCAGCGCCAGCGCCACGACGAGCAGCACGAGCGCGGTGACGCGGAACCGCAGCGAGCGCCCGGAGGTCCAGCGCTCGCGCAGGCTCGCGGTCACGCCCCGTCCCCCGGCTTCAGCGCGTAGCCCAGGCCGCGCACGGTGTGAACGATCCGGGGCCCGTGCGCCTCGAGCTTGCGGCGCAGCGCGGACACGTGGACCTCGACGAGGTTGGGGTCGTAGGCGTCGTAGCCCCAGACCTGGGTGAGGATCTGGTTCTTGGTGACGGTCCGCCCGCGCTGCTCGGCGAGGTAGCGCAGCAGGCGCAGCTCGGTGGCGGTGAGGTCGAGGACGGCGCCGGCCCGCGTGGCCGTGCCCGCCTCGTCGTCGACGACGAGGTCGCCGATCGTCATGGCCGTCGGCACCCGCCCGCGCCGCCGCAGCACGGCGCGCACCCGCGACACGAGCTCGGCGAGCAGGAACGGTTTGACGACGTAGTCGTCGGCGCCGCCGTCGAGGCCGTGCAGGCGGTCGGCGAGGGCGTCGCGTGCGGTGAGGAGCACGAGGCCGGCGTCGCTGCGGGCCCGCACCACGTCGAGCAGGGCGAAGCCGTCGCGGCCGGGCAGCATCACGTCGAGGACGACGAGGTCGGGTCGGAACCCGTCGAGCAGCTCCTCGAGCCCCGAGCCGTCGCCGCGACCGACCGCGCGGAAGCCCGCGTCGCCGAGCGCGTCGACGACCGAATCGCGGATCGCCGCCTCGTCCTCGACGACGACCACGCGCGCCGCCGTATCCCAGGTCCCGGTCACGTCGGGGATCCTGGCCCGCCGGTCCTGAACCGTCGCTGAAGACCCGGCCCGTTTCAGGAGCGGTTCAGGCGTCGTGCCCATCGTCGGTGGTCCCCGAACAGGAGTGGAGACACCGACGATGAGCGACCAGGACCCCCAGCCCGGCAGCGCCGGCACGCCGGACCAGGACCCGCCGACCCGGCCGACGTCCGAGAACCCGTCAGGGCCGCCCACCCGATGGCAGCGGACCACCCGTCCGTCAGGCTGGACCCGGCGCACCGCCGTCGTGGTGTCCGGCGTCGTCGGTGTCCTGATCGGTGTCCTGCTCTCCGGCGCGGTGCTGGCGACCACGGTCGGCGGCGGGACCCGGGGCGACGGGCCCCGGGGAGACGGGCCGCGAGGCGGTCCGGGGACGAGTGCCGAGGGGCGCGGGCCGCACGGCCCCGGTGCTCCCGGCGGGCCCAATCGGGGTGAGCGGAGCGCGTCCGGCCCGATCGTCGTGCAGGTCCAGCCCGGCGCGACGGTGCAGGTGGCGCCGGGGGCGACGGTCCAGACCGTGCCCGGGGCGACACAGCCGACCCAGCCCGGGCAGCCCGCCCAGCCCGCCCAGCCCGCCCAGCCCGCGCCGGCCCCGCCCGCGCCTGCTCAGCCCGCCCAGCCCGGCGTGCCGGGCTGACCACCCCGTCGGTGTGGCGACCGTCACTGCGGTGAGTACGATCGCTGTCGGTTGTCACGCCGACGTGTGACGATGAGCCCCATGTCCGATGCGGGGGTCCTTCTGGTGCGCCGTGCGCACGTGGATCTCCTCCGCGTCTCCTCGGCCGGGTGTCGCACGCCCCGCCGCTGACCGTCCACCTCTCGTCCGGTCGCGGGTCCGCACCCCGGCCGGGTCCTGACGTGCCCCGGAACGAGGGCGCGCGGGCCCGCGCCCCGCCACCTCCCGAGGAATCCCTGTGCGCGCGTTCCTGCTCTTCGCCCTCGCGGGCCTGATCGCCCAGCTGGTCGACGGCTCGCTGGGTATGGCCTACGGCGTCACGTCGACGTCGGTCCTGCTCGCGGTGGGCACGGCGCCTGCCATCGCCTCCGCCTCGGTCCACCTCGCCGAGGTCGGCACCACGCTGGCGTCCGGCGCCTCGCACTGGCGCTTCGGCAACGTCGACTGGCGCGTCGTCGGCATCCTCGCGCTGCCCGGCGCGATCGGCGCCGTCCTCGGCGCCTACGTCCTGGTCAACCTCACCGAGAGCGCCGAGCCCTACATGGCGCTCGTCCTGCTCCTGCTCGGCGTCTACGTGCTGCTGCGCTTCAGCTCCCGCGCGATCGCCAAGCGCGTCGTGTCGGGCCCGCGTCCCGGCGGGAAGTTCCTCGGCCCGCTCGGGCTGGTCGCCGGCTTCCTCGACGCGTCCGGTGGCGGCGGCTGGGGCCCGGTGGCCACGTCGAGCCTGCTCGCCTCGGGTCGACTCGAGCCGCGCAAGGTCGTCGGGTCGGTCGACACCTCCGAGTTCGTCGTCGCCCTCGCCGCCAGCATCGGCTTCCTGTTCGCGCTGGGGCAGGAGGAGATCGACTTCACGGTCGTGCTGGCCCTGATGATCGGCGGTGTCATCGCGGCACCGTTCGCGGCCTACATCGTCCGGCTGCTGCCCGCCCGGGTGCTGGGCACCGCCGCCGGCGGCCTGATCATCATCACCAACACGCGCACGTTCCTGAACGGGATCGACGTGTCGTCGAGCATCGTGACCCCGGTCCTCATCGTGCTGGCCGTGCTCTGGATCGCGGCCATCGTCGTCGCGGTGCGCACGGCCCGTCGCGAGCGCGCGCTCGCCGAGCCCGCGGTGGTCGAGGAGGACGGCACCCCGGCCTCCACCGGCTGACCGTTCCGACCGAAGGGCCCCATCGCTCGCGTCGATGAGCGAGGGTCACCCTTCGCCGGAACCGTGGGCGTGGAGATGCGCTTTCCCGAACTGAGCGACACCCGCCCGGCCCGTCGCCCCGCTGGGCAATCATGGGGGGCGTGCGCGCGCTGTTCGACCTCCCCGCCGCCTACCGCCCGTCCGCCGAGGACCGGGCCGCGCCGATGCCACCACTCGAGGCCGTGCTGTGCGACTTCAGCAACACGCTCTTCCGCATGATCCCCACCGACGAGTGGCTGCGTCGCCGACGACACCGGCCGCAGCCTCGACGACCCGGAGGCCGTGCTCGCCGCCCTCGACGCGGCGGCCGCCGAGCCCGAGGTGATCGCCGCGCAGGAGGGGCGCGACCTCGACGCCGACGCCCACCACCGCGCGATGCTGGCGTGGTTCTCGCGCGTGGCGTACCTGCAGGGCATCGAGGCCGCCGCCCAGGCGCGCGTCATCGCCGAGGACTCGTGGCTGCCCTACCCCGACACCGGCCCCTTCCTGCAGTCCCTGGCCGACCGCGGCGTCCCGGTCGGCGTGGTCAGCGACATCGGCTGGGACATCCGCGGCCACGCCCGGGTCGCCGGGCTCGACGGCCTCGTCGGCACCTGGGTGCTCTCCTGCGAGGAAGGGCTCGAGAAACCGGCCCCGGAGCTCTTCCGCACGGCCTGCGCGCGCCTGGGCGTCGACCCGCGCCGGACCCTGATGGTCGGCGACAATCCGCGCCGCGACGGGGGCGCCGCGGCGGCCGGGCTGCGCGCGTTCGTGCTCGCGGGCGAGCAGCGGGAGCGCGAGCGCGGCCTGGGCGACGTGCTCGCGCTGCTCAGCCCACGCGCGTGACGCCCGGCGCGACCAGCTCGCGCGCCACCCGCACCGGCTCCCGCCCGGCACGCCGCACCCAACCCCCGACCACCTGCGCGACCGACCAGCCGTCGGCGGCGAGGAGCGCGGCGATCTCCCGATCGGCGGCGCCGAGCTCCACCTCGGCCTCGGCGAGCACGCCCACGAGCCAGCGCTCGCTACGGCGCACGACCTCGTCGCCCGAGCTCCCGGCGGAGAGCACGCGACCGAGGTCGAACGGCTCGGTCTGGAACGGCCCGGACGGCACCGCATCGCGCTCGATCATGGCGTCTTCCCCTCGTCGTGACCGGGATCGACGCTAGACGGGCCCACCGACAACGCCGCTCGAGAGAACGTGCTGCCGCGCCCGCGGTGGGCGAGCGCTGACGCCGAGTGTCGGAACGCCCCACGGTGGCTCGCCCGACACGCCGGAGCGGGCTCTCAGCCTTCCTCGGCGATCCCGATCTGCCGACGCAGCTTGGCCACGTTCCACCGGTACTGGCCCGACGGCAGGGTGATCTCGGGCGTCACGAGCCCCGCCTTCACGTATCGCTGCAGCGTGCGCGGGCTGACCCCGAGGGCCTTGGCGGCCTCGGGCGTCGACACCAGATCGGACGGCGGCATACCGGTCACCCTATGTCGCCGCTGTCGTCCGAAAGACGGCAACAACGCCGGTGGCGCCACTTTCTTCGATGACTTCTCTGTCGTTGATGTCGCCGATGACGTTACAGTCGGCGACATGAGCGACACCGACGACCGAGACTTACCCGGGCCGGGCGGTCCCCGGCGCTACCGGCTGGACGCCCGGCGGTTCCGCGGGCCGCTGCACACCCCTGCCCGCAACGACCACGCGCAGCACGACTCCGACGACCTGGCGGCGTTGGTGGAGCTCGCGCGCACCCTCGTGGCCGAGGGCTTCACCGCCTGGATCTACGAGCGGGTCCGGCGGTCCGCCCCGTGGCCCGAGGCGTGGGACCTCCGCCTGGTCACCCAGCTCGATCCGGACCGATCGCGAGGCTGACGTGCACTCCCCCGCTCCGTGGAGATCACTCTGCTGATCGGGGATGACGCAGCTCTGTGGCGTCTCTGAGGGAACAGTGAGCCGCTGCGCGACGACGGCGTCGACGACGCGGTCGCGGCGTTCGTGCTGAACCACGTCGACGACCCGACGGCTGCGCTGCGCGAGCTCGCCCGCGTCACACGGCCCGGTGGGGCGATCCTCGCGACGTCACCCGCCGCCGGGACGGCGCATCGCGCCGTGCGTGACCGGATCGACGTCGTCGTCGCCGACGCCGGGTTCACGCCGCCGGGCTGGTACGCCCACCTCACAACGGTGCAGGCGCCGCTGCTCGGCGACGTGGCGGCGATGCGCGACGCCGCCGACACCGCCGGGCTGGCCGACGTCGTCGTCACCGAGCACACCGCCGACGTCGGGGTCGAGCGGGCGGAGGACCTCGTGGACTACCGCCTCGGCCAGGCCCACGTCGCCGCCTGGCTGGCGGCGCGGCCCGAGGCCGAGCGGACGGAGCTGCGACGGGCAGCGATCGCGGCGGTCGCCCCGGTGATGGAGCCCTACCGGCCGCCGGTGATCACGCTGGTCGCCCGCGTGTCCTGATCCGTCGGACGCGCGGCCCAGGCAAGCACCGCGGTCGCCGCGCAGAACGGTGTCCAGACCAGGCGCTCGCCGGGCGAGCGCGAGACCCCGTTGAGCACGGTGCCGACGGCCATGAAGGCGGCCAGGCCGGTCAGCCCGGCGGAGCGGAGCCGCGGCGACCCCGCCTCGGAGGCGACGGCGAGCGCCGAGCACGCGTAGACGGGCGCGGCGACCCCGCTGACCCGCCGCAGGTTCTGCGGGAGCCGCCCGGGGTGGACCCCGCCGTACGCGAAGCGACCCCACGGCACGCCCGCGGCCAGGCAGGTCGGGAAGACGGCCTGAGCGGCCAGAAGCGTGCCGGTGGCCGGCGCAGCGTGTCGAGCGGGGAGCAGGCGCACCCCACCAGTGTCCGCGATGTCCGGTTCAGAGTCCGAGCAGTTCCCTCGCGGAGCGCCACAGATCCTCGGTGATCACACCCGCAGGCTCCGGCCGCGCGAGGCGGGCGGCCTGGCCCGCCCACTGGTTGACGAGGTCGACACCGGCGACCTCACCGCGACGCCACGCCCCGACCAGCGCGCGCTGCACCGGGTAGCGAGCGGGCGGCGGCGCGCCGGCCTCGGTCCACGCCCGGATGTACGGGGTCGGCAGCGCGCGGCCGGGTCGCCCCGAGTAGGCCCGGGTGAGGACCGAGGTCTCGGGGGCCGCGGCGCCGAGGGCCTCCGACCATGCCGCCGCGATCCCGATCTCCGGCGAGCGCAGGAAGGCCGTGCCCACCTGCACCGCGCCGGCCCCGAGCGTCAGGGCGGCCGCGACGCCGCGACCGTCGGTGATCCCGCCGCTGGCGACCACCGGCACCGTCAGCGCGTCCGCGAGCTGCGGGACGAGCGCGAGCAGCCCGACGCCGGTGGACTCGGCGGCCACGGGGTCGAACGTCCCGCGGTGCCCGCCCGCCTCGACGCCCTGGGCGACCACCGCGTCGGCGCCGGCGTCCTGCGCGGCCAGCGCCTCGTCGAGGGTGGTCGCGCACGCGAACCAGGCGATGCCCGTCGCGTGGATGCGCTCGACCGTCGGTGGGTCGAACAGGCCCATGATCGACGAGATCACCGTCGGCGCAGCGTCGATCAGGGCGTCGACCTGCTCGGCGAACACCGGCGACGGTCCGGCGGGCCGACCGGGCGAGCCGTACCGCTCCAGGAAAGCGCGCGCGGCAGCCTCGCCGCCGTCCCCGGCCGGCGGCGCGTCGGGGATCCACAGGTTCATCTGGAACGGACCCGACGAGCCCTCGCGGAACCGCCGGACCCATTCGTCGATCTTCGCGGGGCTGTCGAGCACCGCCCCGGTCGCGCCCATTCCGCCGGCCTCCGCGACCGCCACGGCCAGCTCCGGAGGGCAGGCGCCCGCCATCGGCGCCTGGATGATCGGGACGTCGAGCCCGTAGCGCTCGCAGAACGCGGCGACCCGCCCCGACACTGCTGACACCGTCGTCATGGCCCCACCCTCCCCTGTCCCCGCCGTCGGCGGGCGGGCAGCATGATCCCCACGCCCGGACGAACCGGGGCCGGAGAGGAGTGCGTTCGATGACGAACGACGCGGTCGAGGTGACCCGTGACGACCAGGCGGCCGTGGCGGTCGTGCGGATGAACCGCCCGGACCGTCGCAACGCGCTGACCACCGAGCTCAAGGTGGCGCTGCGCGACGCCCTCGAGGAGGTCGCGCAGGACGACAGCGTGCGCGCCGTCGTCCTCGCCGCCGCCGGGCCCGCGTTCTGCGTCGGACAGGACCTCGGCGAGCACGCCGAGACGCTGCGCTCGGGCGACCCGGACGCCATGCGCACCGTGCCCGAGCACTACAACCGCATCACCTCGGCGCTCGCGACGATGCCGAAGCCGGTGATCGCGGCCATCGGCGGCACCTGCGTCGGCGCCGGCCTCGGGTTCGCGCTGGCCTGCGACCTGCGCCTGGCCGCGGCCGGCGTGCGGTTCGCCACGGCGTTCGCCGGTATCGGTTTCGGCGGCGACTCCGGGCTCTCCGCGACGCTCGCCCACGCCGTCGGCGCCTCCCGGGCCACCGATCTGCTCATGCTCGGCGATACGTTCACCGCCGAGTCGGCGCGCGACTGGGGCGTCGTGCGCGAGGTCGTCGCCGCCGAGGAGCTGGACGACAAGGCGCTCGCCCTGGCGCGCAAGCTCGCCTCGGGTCCGACCGCGGCCTACGCCGAGATCAAGACGGCGATCGCGCTGGGCACCGTCTCGTCGCTGCCGACGGTGCTCGAGCACGAAGGCGCGGCCCAGTCGCGTCTGGCCAAGACCCAGGACCACCGCAACGCGGTCGAGGCGTTCCTCGCGAAGGAGAAGCCGACCTTCACGGGTCACTGAGACCCCGCCGTCAGCGCAGCGGCGCTCTCCGACGGTGGCCGATGCCGGCGAGGTGCAGCGCGATGCCGATGGCTCCCAGCGTGAGCAGCACCGTCGGGGTGAACACGCTGATCACGAAGCCGGACACCTCGAAGATCCGCGCGGTGAGGAACACGACCGCCGCGGCGATGGCGAGCATCGTGTCGGGCCTCCTTCGGTCGGAGCCTGCAGTATCGGGCCTGGAGTGGCACCGCTCACGACCGTGACGGCAAGCGGACCCGCGTGCGGCCGAGCGGACTCGGGCACGCGCGCCCCCCGCTCAACGGGCCGGCGATCGTCTCCGTCCGGACAGCCAGGCGCTGTCTGTCCAGCTCAGGCGCCGGCGGCTTCCGCGGCGGCGAGGATCGCGTCGATCGTCGCCTTGGGGTTCGACACCATCGAGACGTGCGAGCCCGCCACCTCGGTGATCGTCGACCCCGCCCGCTCGGCCATCCGGCGCTGCGCACTCGGCGGAATGACGAGGTCCTCGGTGCCCACCACGGTCCAGCTCGGCAGCGATTTCCACGCCGTTTCCGTTCCAGGTGTCACATTCGCACTCAGCGTGATCGGACGCTGACTCTCGATGATCCGCCACCGATCGTCCTCGGGCAGATCCTGCGCGAAGGCGGTGTGCACCGTGGCGGGCTTGAGGAAGGCCTCGACATCGCCCTCGGGCGCGCCCGGATATCCCGCGAGATCGAGCACGGTGGTCGGATCGGGGACGTCGAGGGCGGAACCCGAACCGCCGAGAATCTGGAAGACCGTCTCCCCCGCGTCGGGGATGAACGCGTCCACGTAGACCAGCGCCCGCACGTCACCGGCCCCGGCGGCGGCGTTCGTGACGACGAAGCCGCCGTACGAGTGGCCCACCAGGACCACGGGACCGCTCGTGCGCTGCTTGGCGAACGAGGTGACGTACGGAGCATCGGTGGTCACCCCGCGCAACAGATTCGGCGGCGTGAGGACCGACAGCCCGCGATTCCGCAACTCGCGCGCCACGGGATTCCAGCTCGATCCGTCCGCCCACGCTCCGTGAACCAGGACAATCGTGATTTCCGGCATTTCCGACCCCCGTCGCGTGTCACCGTTCCTGCGGGTCGAGCCTATTCACGGATGCGGCCCTCCGTCTGCCGCGAATCCCGTTCCGACCGGATCACGGCGCGTAGTTTCGGCTCGAGGATCGTGCCGGTGCCCGACGTCGGCGGGGGACCCGGGCCCGTCCGGGGTGCCGTGTCCGGGGCGCCGTGTCCGGGGCGCCGTGTCCGGGGCGCCGTGTCCGGGGCGCCGTGTCCGGGGCGCGAACGGGGACTTCGGGCGCATAGAAGCAGCGAACCGCCCGTTCGCTGCGAAAACCCCGCGCTACGTCAGCTGCGATTCCCGTTCCGTCCAGAACACCGCGCGTAGTTCCCGCTTGAGAATCTTCCCCGCGCCCGACTTCGGGAGCGGTTCCACGCGAGTCTCGATCCTGCGCGGGACCTTGTAGCCCGCGATCGCCCGGCGGCAGTGGGCCACGAGCTCCTCGGCGAAGGCCTCGGCGTCCTCGGGCTGCGAGCGCAGGACGACGACGGCGTGCACCGACTCCCCGAAGCGCTCGTGCGGCACCCCGAACACGGCCACCTCGACCACCGACGGGTGCGCGAAGAGCGCGTTCTCGACCTCGGCGCTGTACACGTTCTCGCCGCCCGAGACGATCATGTCCTTGGCGCGGTCGACGAGGAACAGATGCCCGCCGTCGTCGAGCAGACCCAGGTCCCCGGACGCGAACCAGCCGTGCCGCAGCGCCGCGGCGGTCTCCTCGGGCTTGTTCCAGTAGCCGGCGGTGACGTTGGCGCCGCGGATCAGCACCTCGCCGACCGTGCCCGGCGGGAGCGGGGTGCGGTCGGTCGGGTCGACGACGATCACCTCGACACCGACCGCCGCGCGCCCGCACGAGCGCGCCTGCGGGGTGTCGAGCAGGTGCTGCTCGCCGGGCAGAAGGGTGACGATCGGCGAGGTCTCGGTCAGCCCGTAGATGTGCAGCATCTCGGCCTGAGGGAACGCGGCATGGGTGCGGCGCAGCAGCTCGACCGCGGCGGGCGACGACCCGTGCGAGAGCCAGCGCAGGCTCGTCACCGTCCGTGGCCGCGCGGCCTGCTCGACGGCGAGCGCGTCCATCATCGTCGGCACCACCAGCGTCGCGGTGACGCCGTGGCGCTCGACGAGGTCGAGGACGCCGTCGGGCGTGAACGCCGGGCACATCACCTGCATCCCGCCGGCCCAGACCGTCGAGAGCGCGGCGATCGTGCCCGCCGCGTGGAACATCGGCGCGACCACGAGCCAGCGGGTGTCCGCGGTGAACGGCCAGCAGGCCATGAAGTGGAAGGCGTTGGCGACGAGGTTGCCGTGCGTGAGCATCACGCCCTTGGCCGCGCCCGTGGTGCCGCCGGTGTAGAAGATGCCCGCGAGGTCGTGCTCACGCGGCTCGCGCAGTGGGGCGGTGGGCTCGGCGTCGGCGAGCAGCGTCTCGTACTCGGTGCTGGTGTCGATCACGCGCAGGCCGGGGTCGAGGCCGTCGAGCGCGCGGTCGGCGAACAGCACGCGCGCCCCGGCGTCGCGCAGCGCATAGCTCCGCTCGGCCGCGGTGTGGCGCACGTTGAGCGGGACGATGACGAGCCCGTGGCTGGGCAGGCCCAGGTAGAGCTCCAGGTAGCGGTGGCAGTTGGCGCCGAGCACGCCGACGCGGTCGCCGGGCCCGAGCCCGAGGCGCGTGAGCAGCCCGCCGAGGCGCGCGATGCGCTCGGCCAGCTCCGCGTAGCTGACCGTCTGCTCGCCGCACACCACCGCCGTGCGCTCGCGGGCGGTGGCGAGGGCGCGGCGCAGCGGCGTACCCATCGTGCGGGTCGCGTTGCCCGCGTCGCCCGCCGGCGCGAGGTCGTGGAGGGTCTCGGGCGTCGTCATCGAACACTCCGGGGAACACGCTGCGTGGTGGCGCAGGCGAACGATCGTTCGGTCGGCTCGACGGTAGCAGTGACCTGCCCCACGCAGCCAGGAACGAGGATGCTGCGTGCGGGGCCTCCGGCGCCAGGACCGTGTTCCGGCGAAAGGCACCCCTCGCCCGTCTATTCGACCGAAGGGGCCCTTCGATCGGAACCTCGGCGCGCCAACCCCGGCACGCGGGACCCCGGCCCGCGAGACCCCCGGCCCGCCTCTGGCCCCCGGGGGCGGTCGGGGACGTAGATTCCCCCGCGTGACCGGCACGCGTCCCCCCGCCCGCGAGGACGAGCGACCGGTGGGGGCCGCCCGGGAGCGGCGGTCCCGGCCGACGTACGACCCGTCGAGTCTCGTCGAGGTCGCCGCGCGGGTGTTCAACGAGCGCGGCTACGACGCCACGAGCATGGAGGACCTCTCCGCGGCCGCCGGCATCACGAAGTCGTCGTTCTACCACCACGTCCGCGGCAAGGAGGCGCTGCTGCGCGCGGCGCTCGAGCGCGCGCTCGACGGGCTGTTCGGCATCCTCGACGAGCCCGCCGCGTCGACGGGCAGCCCGCTGACGCGCCTGCGCCACATCGTGCGCCGCCAGGTCGAGGTGCTGGTCGCCGAGCTGCCGCACGTGACACTGCTGCTGCGCCTGCGCGGCAACACCGAGACCGAGCGCTGGGCGCTGGCGCGGCGCCGGGAGTTCGACGCCGCCATCGCCACGCTGGTGCGCGAGGCGTCGTCCGCCGGGGAGCTGCGCGCCGGCATCGACCCGGCCGTCGCCGCCCGCCTGCTCTCGGGGCTCGTGAACTCGCTCGTCGAGTGGTACCGCCCGGGCCGTGTCGACGTGTCCGAGCTCGTCGCCGAGGTCGACCGCATGGCGTTCGAAGGTCTCCTCGCCCAGCCAGCTGCGCCCGACGGCCGGCCGACGTAGGGCCGGTGCCGTCCCCGGGCGGCGGCTGAATTCGTGCTCCGCGAGAGCCACGCCGGGTCCGTGGCCGCGGCGCCGACGGTGATTGCGAATCCCGACCGAGGTCACGGGCGCGGCGCGTCACACGATCGCAACACGTTGATGAGTCGACTCTTATTGACGTGAATCGATCCAGCTCCCTAGCGTGCGGGCCGTACATCGCCGAGCCGCCATGAAGGAAACCGCATGTCCGCGTCCTCAGCCGAACCCGCCACCGTCGGAGATGCCACCGAAGGTCCGGGCCGCATCGTCCGCTTCCCTACGGGCACCGACGACATCGGTTTCGCTCTGTTCGGCGTCCAGACCCATGACGACGGCCGAACCGAATCCTTTCTCACGAGCATGCGCCAGATGTTCGCCGCCCCCGGCGGTCCCGGAAAGGTCGAACGCTGCCACCGCCACGACCCGGAAACCGGGCACAACACGATTCTCCTAGCCTACTGGTCGGAGGCGCGCGGAGCACATGAGTTTCTTGTTTCCGAGCCGTTCTCGCGGTGGTGGACGTCGCTGCCCGATAATGACCCGGGAACCGGGTACTGGCGCGAGGTGCTGACCCCGCATTCCGGTCGCTTCCACTACTTCGGGGTGGGCCCGCACCAGGTCGGAATCACCTCCATCCTGCCCTCCGAGAGCACGGACAAATTCGGCTACTGGGGTGGCTACCGGGACAGGATGATCAGCTCTCACAGCGACGACTTCACCAGTTCGCTCGTCGAACTGTCTGCCGCGCGACAGCTCCACACCCGAGGCCGCCGGGTCTCGGTCGCCGCCCCGCAGAACCTGTGTTTTGTCCGCGAGGGCGCGGACACCAGCCACATCGACGAACCGAAGGAGCAGGAGCTCTGGGACGAGCTCCTGAAGCCGGCCAGCGATAAATGGATCTCCTACCTGGCCACCAACCCGCGCACCAGCGGCTGCGCTTCGATCACCGACACCATCGAACAAGACGTCGAGACCGGAACGGAGCTGCGCAAGGCGAGCCAGTTCGCCTATTTCCTCACTCTCGGCCACCTCGAGCACGCCGCCCGCACCCAGCCGTCGCACCTCGCGTTGTACAACGCCTTCATGGGCGCGGCGACCGAGCTCGCCGACGCAGGCATCACCATGGGCCTGTTCATCTGGGCGGAAGCGCACATCCTGCAGCCCGACGAGTTCTCGGCCGAGTATGTGAACTGCCACGGCAGCACTGGACTGCTGCCGTTCTTCGCGCAGGTCGACGAACCCGTCGCCGCGACCGACTGAAATGAGACCATGACCCCCTTCGCCCACAAAGCACTGCTCTGTTCCCTCTATGACCAGGTCGTCAACGCAGGCCAGTTGCAACGGATCACCGAATTCCTGGCTCCGGACTTCGTGGGCCACATCAGCGGGGAGCGCCGCCCAGTCCGCGGCCCGACCGAGTTCGCCGGCGTCGTCGATGCCCTGCGCGGGGCGTTCACCGACCTCAACTCTTCGGTGGAAGGAGGCTGGTTGCTGTACGAGCTCGACAGCCACGTCGTGGGCAGAGGTCGCACCGTCGATCGCCTCGCGGCGCGAGTGACCTTCCGCGGGCAGCACGTCGACACCTTCCGCGGGCTCGCGCCCAGCCACGCCGAAGTGACCTGGTCGGAAGGAGTGTTCGGTCGGGTGGTCGACGGCCGCATCGCCGAGTTGGCCACCGTCGCAGACCCGCTCACCGCAGCGAGGCCACCGACATCCAAGGAGGTCGCCGGCTGACTCCGGCCGGCTCTCCTCCGAGAGGCCGGACACGGCAGTGGCGGCCCGACCTGCCGGCACCTGTCCCGCTCTGCTCGCGGGGCCGCTCGGACAGTGCGCGCCGGCAGCCGACCCCGGAGCTCCCGCCGGTAGAGGCCGTGTGAGTCGATGCGGGCCTCGCTGCGGCGCGTCGGCACCACTAGGTTCGACGACGTGCCGCTGGAGTTCTCCGAGCAGCCCGAGACCGGCCTCGTCGCGGTCACCCTGACCGACGGCGACGGCACCGTGCTGCAGACACGGGTGGTCGCGGCCGACGAGATCGGGCGCATCGCAGAGCGGGCGCGCGCGGCGGTCGAGCGCAGCGAGCGAACCGGCGAGCCGGGTCTCTACGTCACGCTCGACGAGCTCATCGACGGGACGTCAGGTCCTGCTTGAAGCCCCATCTTGTCGCCCGGTGCGTCGCGGTGAAGCCGAGGCGCTCGTAGAACCGGTGCGCGTCGGCCCGTGACGCGTCGCTCGTGAGCTGGACGAGCCCGCAACCGCGCCGCCGGGCCTCCTCGACCGCCCAACCGACCAGCAGCCCGCCGTACCCGCGACCTCGGCACCGCGCGTCGACGTGCACCGACTCGAGCTGCCCGCGCCGCGCTCCCCCGCCCGAGGCTCGGCAACACGGTGAGCTGCAGGGTGCCGGCGACGGCGCCGCCGGCCTCGTCGAGGCCGACGAGCAGGTGGGCGGGGTCGGCGTCGATCTCGGCGAACGCCGCCGCGTAGGGCGCGAGGTCGTCGACGGCGTCGCCCCGCCCCGCGCTCACGGGATCGGCGGCGACGAGCCCGACCAACGCGGGCAGGTCGTCGGCCCGCGCCCGGCGCACCGTCCACGACCCGTCGCCCAGCGTCGCGAGCACGTCCGTGCCGGCGATCATGCCCGCCGGGGAGGAGCGAGGGCGTCCCTCGCTGCGTCCCACGCACCCAGGGCGTCCCTCGCTCCGCCGAGCGAGCGCCCCGCCGAGCGAGCGCCCTGCCGAGCGAGCGCCCCGCCGAGCGGTCCACCCCGCCGAGCGCTTGCGGAGTCCGCCCCTCGTGCGCCACCATCACGACCGAACGAACATTCGGTACGGAGGTGGCCACCGATGACGGTGACCGAGGACCGGCGCGTCGACACCGCGGAACTCGAGGCGGAGTTCGACCGCACGGTCGCCGCCGAGGGCCGGATCGAGCCGCGCGACTGGATGCCCGAGGGCTACCGCAAGACGCTCATCCGCCAGATCGCCCAGCACGCGCACTCCGAGATCATCGGGATGCAGCCCGAGGGCAACTGGATCCTGCGCGCCCCCAGCCTGCGGCGGAAGGCCATCCTGCTCGCGAAGGTGCAGGACGAGGCCGGCCACGGGCTCTACCTGTACTCGGCGACCGAGACGCTCGGGGTCGACCGCGGCGAGCTCACCGAGAAGCTGATCGACTCGAAGCAGAAGTACTCGTCGATCTTCAACTACCCGACGCTGACCTTCGCCGACATCGGCGTCATCGGCTGGCTGGTCGACGGCGCCGCGATCGTCAACCAGGTGCCGCTGTGCCGCTCCAGCTACGGGCCCTACGCGCGAGCGATGGTGCGCATCTGCAAGGAGGAGTCGTTCCACCAGCGCCAGGGCTACGAGCTGCTGCGCGCGCTGATGGGCGGTACCGAGGCGCAGCGCGCGATGGTCCAGGACGCGGTCGACCGCTGGTGGTGGCCCTCACTGATGATGTTCGGCCCCGCCGACGGCGACTCGCCGAACACCCGGCAGTCGATGGCCTGGCGGATCAAGCGCCACACCAACGACGAACTGCGCCAGCGCTACGTCGACATGACCGTCCCGCAGGCCGAGGCCCTCGGCGTCACGCTCCCGGACCCGGAGCTGCGCTGGAACGACGAGCGCCGGTCGCACGACTTCGGCGACATCGACTGGGACGAGTTCGTGCAGGTCGTCAAAGGTGCGGGGCCGTGCAACGCCCAGCGCCTGGCCAACCGCCGCGCCGCCCACGAGGGCGGCCAGTGGGTGCGGGACGCGGCCGCGGCCTACGCGGCCAAGCACGCGGCGAAGGAGGCTCCGGCGGCATGAGCCGTGACACGACGCATCAGGGGGAGCACGCCGATAGGGGAGCTGGGTCGTGAGCATGGCCGACGACACCACCGCGCACGTCGAGGGCGACCCCGCCCGCGATCTCGGGCGGGGCACACCGAATGATCGGGTCGAGCTCCGCTCCGCTTCGTCTCCCAAGGCCACCTGGCCGCTCTACGAGGTCTTCGTCCGCGGCAAGCGCGGGCTCAATCACGTGCACGTCGGGTCGCTGCACGCGCCCGACGACACGATGGCCCTGCACAACGCGCGGAACCTCTACACGCGGCGCAACGAGGGCGTGAGCATCTGGGTCGTGCGCGGCGACGCGATCACCGCGTCGAGCCCGGACGAGAAGGACCCGTTCTTCGCGCCGTCGGGCGACAAGGTCTACCGCCACCCGACGTTCTACGACATCCCCGACGACGTCCCCCACCTCTGATTGCCCCGCCGATGATGCACAGCCACCACGACGACACCAACCCCGCCGAGCACGACGGCAACGTGTACGAGGCCCTCGCGACCGCCGACGACGACGGCCGCTGGGCCTTCGGCACCGGGTTCGACGCGGGCACCGCTGCGCTCACGGCGATCACCGCCCCGGTGCCCGACGGCGTCGACCGCGACGACCTCGCCGCCTACTGCCTCATGCTCGCCGACGATGCGCTCGTCGCCTCGCAGCGCCTGGCCGGCTGGACCGCGAAGGCCCCGGAGCTCGAGGAGGACGTCGCGTTGGCGAACATCGCGCTCGACCTGCTCGGACAGGCGCGCGTGTTGCTCTCGCGCGCCGGGCATCTCGGCGCTGCCGAGCCGTTCCGCGTGGGCCCCCAGGACGACGAGGACGTCCTCGCCTACTTCCGCGACGACCGTGCGTTCCGCAACGTCATGCTCGTCGAGACCGACCTCGGCGACTTCGGCCGCACGATCGCCTGGATCCTGGTCCTGTCCTCGTCGCGGCTCGCGCTGATGCAGCGTCTGACCGAGAGCCGCGACCCGGTGCTCGCCGCCGTCGCGGGCAAGGCGGTCAAGGAACTGACCTACCACCGCGATTACGCCGCCCAGTGGACGCTGCGCCTCGGCGACGGCACCGAGCTGTCGCGCGTCCGCATGCAGGCGGGCCTCGACGCGGTGTGGCCGTTCGTCGAGGAGCTGTTCCTCGCTCACGACGTCGAGCGCCGCCTCGCCGACGCGGGCGTCGCCGTCCACCCGGCCGAGCTGCGCGCCGACGTGGACGCCGTGCTCGACCAGGTCCTGCCGGCCGCGACACTGACGCGCCCCGAGCGCCCCGCGGTCGGCCTGGTCGGCGGGAGGGGCGGCCGCGACGGCGTGCACACCGAGTCGCTCGGCACCGTCCTCGCCGTCATGCAGTCGCTGGCCCGCGCGCACCCGGAGGCGACATGGTGACCGCCACAGCACGAGTCGCGGCGGAGAACGTCGTCGACCCCGAGATGCCGATGCTGACCCTCGCCGACCTCGGCGTGCTGCGCGGCGTCGAGGTCATCGAGGACGGTACGGGCAGTGTCGTCCGGGTCACCCTCACCCCGACCTACTCGGGCTGCCCCGCACTCGACGAGATGCGCGCCGACGTCCGGCGGGCGCTGCACGACGCCGGGCACGAGCGGGTCGACGTCCGCACGACCTTCAGCCCGCCGTGGTCCACCGACTGGATCTCCGACGTGGGCCGCCGCAAGCTCGCCGAGGCCGGTGTCGCCCCGCCCGACCGTCTCGGGCCGCGCCCGGCGGGCGGCCCGGTGCCGCTGACGCTGGTCGCCCCGTCACGCACGGTGGCCTGCCCGCAGTGCGGTGCGGCGGACACCGAGGAGACCTCCCGCTTCGGGCCCACCGCCTGCACCGCGCTGCGCCGCTGCCGGTCGTGCGGTGAGCCGTTCGAGCACGTCAAGGAGATCTGATGACGGCCGCTCTGACCGTGACCGTCACGACCGACACCGCGCCGGGCTTCCACCGCCTGCGCGTCGCCGACGTCGAGCGGCTCTGCGACGACGCCGTGGCGGTCAGGTTCGAGGTACCCGACCACCTCGACGACGACTACCGCTTCCGCGCCGGCCAGTACCTCACGCTGCGCCTGGCGACCGAGGACGGCGAGGAGCGCCGCTCGTACTCGATCTGCGCGCCCGAGGGTGCCGCGCCGCGCATCGGCGTGCGCCGGGTCGACGAGGGCCTGTTCTCCACCTGGCTGGTCGACCGCGTCGCCGCCGGTGACGAGCTCGAGGTCGGGCCGCCGCAGGGCCGCTTCAGCCCGGAGGTCGCGCCCGGCGAGCACCACGTGCTCGTCGCCGCGGGTTCCGGGATCACGCCGGTGCTCTCGATCGCCGCCACCGTGCTGGCCTCGTACCGCGACACGCAGGTGACGCTGCTCTACGGCAACCGCCGCAGCGACACCGTGATGTTCGGCGAGGACCTCGCCGACCTCAAGGACCGCTACGGCCCGCGCCTGCAGCTGGTGCACGTGCTCTCCCGCGAGCCCACCGCCGCCGACCTGTTCAACGGGCGTCTCGACGCGGACCGGCTACGCACGCTGGTCGGCGCGCTCGTGCCGGTCGGCGAGGTCGCGCACTGGTGGCTGTGCGGGCCACTCGGCATGGTCGAGGCCGCGACCGAGGTCATCACCGGTTTCGACGTCGAGCGCCGTCGGGTGCACCGCGAGCTCTTCTACGTCTCGACCGACGGAGAGCCCCCGCCCGAGGTGCACCGCGCCGAGGACGAGACCGTCGAGGACGAGGGCACCGGCGCCACCGTGACGGTGATCGTCAACGGGCGCTCCTCGGTGCTCACGCTGCCGCGCACCGAGCCCGTGCTCGACGCCGCCCAGCGCGCCCGCTCCGACCTACCGTTCGCCTGCAAGGGCGGCGTCTGCGGCACCTGCCGCGCGCAGGTCACCGTCGGCGAGGTGACGATGCGCCGCAACTTCGCGCTCGAGCCCGAGGAGGTCGACGCCGGGTTCGTGCTGACCTGCCAGGCCCTCCCCGTCTCCGACGACGTGACCGTCGACTACGACGTGTAGGACGCGCCAGCGGAGCGCAGCCGGACCATCGAAAGGAAGCTCGTTGATGAGCGTCTTCTCCAGCTATGTCCGCGGCGGCTGGGACGCGCCCGACGGCGCCGACGGCCGCCCGATGACCGACGCCGTCACCGGCGAGGAGATCGGCCGGCTCGCCACCGACGGCATCGACATGGCCGCCGTGGCCGCGTACGGGCGTGGGGTCGGCGGTCCCGCGCTGCGGGAGCTGTCGTTCCACCAACGCGCGTCGCTGCTCAAGGCCCTCGCCGGCTACCTGCGCGAGCACCGCGAGGAGCTGTACGCGGTCTCGGCGCGTACCGGCGCCACCACGGGCGACTCGACGTTCGACGTCGACGGCGGCATCGGCGTGCTGCAGGTCTACGCGTCGCTGGGCAAGCGCGAGCTGCCCGCGTCCGGCCCGTGGCTCGACGGCGACGTCGTGCCGCTGAGCAAGGGCGGCACGTTTCTCGCCCAGCACGTGTACACGCCGCTCCACGGCGTCGCGGTGCAGGTCAACGCCTACAACTTTCCCGTCTGGGGCCCGCTGGAGAAGCTCGCGCCCGCGTTCCTCGCCGGCGTCCCGTCGATCATCAAGCCCGCGACGCCGACCGCGTTCCTCACCGCGGAGCTGGTCCGGCTGATCGTGGAGTCGGGGCTGCTGCCCGACGGCGCGGTGCAGTTCCTCGCCGGATCCACCAGCGACCTGTTCGACCACCTCACCGAACAGGACCTCGTCTCGTTCACCGGCTCGGCCTCCACCGCGCGGCAGCTGCGCACGCACCCGGTGCTCTCGGCGCGTGCGGTGCGCTTCACCGCCGAGGCCGACTCGCTGAACTGCTCGATCCTCGGGCCGGACGCCACGCCGGGGACGCCGGAGTTCGATCTCTACGTCGGGCAGCTCGTCACCGAGATGACGGTCAAGGCCGGCCAGAAGTGCACGGCGATCCGGCGCGCGTTCGTCCCGGCGAAGCAGGCCGACGCCGTCGTCGAGGCGGTGCGGGAGAAGCTGGCCGCCGTCGTGGTCGGGAATCCGTCGGAGGACGGCGTGACCATGGGCGCGCTCGCCGGGCTCGAGCAGCGCGAGGAGGTCCGCCGCTCGCTGAAGTCGCTGACCGACGCCGCCGAGGTCGTGTTCGGCGACCCCGAGCAGGTCGAGGTCACCGGCGCCGACGCGCAGCGCGGGGCGTTCCTCTCACCGGTGCTGCTGCGCGGGTCACCCGACAGCGCCGCGGTGCACGAGGTCGAGGCGTTCGGGCCGGTCTCGACGGTGGTGCCGTACTCCTCGACCGCCGAGGTGATCGCGCTCGCCGCGCGCGGCCAGGGCTCGCTGGCGGGCTCGGTGGTCACGGCCGACCCGGAGTTCGCCCGCGAGGTCGTGCTCGGCACCGCGCCGTGGCACGGGCGCCTGCTCGTGCTCGACCGCACCGACGCGAAGGAGTCGACGGGCCACGGCTCGCCGATGCCGCAGCTCGTGCACGGCGGCCCGGGGCGGGCCGGCGGTGGCGAGGAGATGGGCGGGCTGCGCGGCGTCGCCCACCACATGCAGCGCACCGCGGTGCAGGGCAGCCCGGACATGCTCTCGGCCATCACGCAGCGATGGGTCCCGGGCAGCGCGCGCACGGTCACCGACGAGCACCCGTTCCGCAAGCACCTCGAGGACCTGCGCCCCGGCGACACCGTCGTCGGCGGCCCGCGGCGGGTGACCGAGGCCGACGTCGAGCACTTCGCCGAGTTCACCGGCGACACGTTCTACGCTCACCTCGACGCCGAGGCGGCCGCCGCGAACCCGTTCTTCGGCGAGCGCGTCGCCCACGGCTACCTCGTGGTGTCGTTCGCCGCCGGCCTGTTCGTCGACCCGGCGCCGGGCCCGGTGCTCGCGAACTTCGGTGTCGACAACCTGCGCTTCCTCACACCGGTGACGTTCGGCGACGAGCTGACGATCACGCTGACCGCCAAGCAGATCTCGCCGCGCGCGTCCGCGGACTACGGCGAGGTGCGCTGGGACGCGCAGGTCGTCAACGGCGCGGGCGAGCCGGTGGCCACGTACGACGTGCTGACGCTGGTGGCCAAGCGCGGCCAGGAGGGATCGTGACATCTGAGATCGCCGCGTCGGTCCGGCGCATGTGGGACGACGACGCGGCCTCGCGCAAGCTCGGGATGGAGCTGCACGAGGCCGCGGAGGGCCGCGCGCGCATCTCCATGCCGGTGACCGCGGAGATGGTCAACGGCCACGGCATGTGCCACGGCGGGTACCTGTTCCTGCTCGCCGACTCGACGTTCGCGTGCGCCTGCAACTCGCCCGGGCCGGTCGCCGTCGCGGCGGGGGCGGACATCGTCTTCGTCGCGTCCGCCCAGCTGGGTGACGTCCTGCAGGCCGTCGCCGAGGAGCGGGTGGCGTTCGGGCGCAGTGGTGTCTATGACGTCACCGTGACCCGCCCGCGCGACGGGCAGGTCATCGCCGAGTTCCGCGGCCGGAGCCGGATGCTGCGCAGCTAGCACGCTCCTTGTCACGCTCCGTTCGTCCGGAACGCGCCCGTTGTCGCCTTGACGACGCCACGGCTGTCGTCGATCGCCACGGTGCGTCATGCTCGGGCGCGACGGAGCCGGGGAAGGGGCGTGTCGCGTGATCGCTGACTGGCTGCAGACGATCCCGCCGCTGGCGGTGTACCTGACCGTCCTCGGCGTGGTCGGGATCGAGAGCTTCGGCGTCCCGCTGCCCGGGGAGATCGTGCTGGTCAGCGCGACGCTGATGGCCACACGCCCCGAGCTCGCCGTCTCCGCGATCTGGGTCGCCGTGGGCGCGCTCATCGGCGCGGTGGTGGGCGACTCGATCGGCTTCGCCGTCGGGCGCTGCTACGGGATCGAGCTGCTCGAGGCCGCGGGACGGCGGTTCCCCCAGCACTTCGGGCCCTCGCACGTCGCGATCGCCGAGCGTGCGTTCGAGCGCTGGGGCGTGCTCACGGTGATCGTCGGGCGCTTCGTCGCGATCCTGCGCATCCTCGCGGGCCCGCTGGCCGGCGCGCTGCGGATGCCCTACCGGAAGTTCATGCCGGCGAACGTCGTCGGCGGCGTCCTGTGGACCTTCGGCACGACCGCGCTGGTCTACGCGCTGGGGATCGCCGCGGAGACCTGGCTCCAGCGGTCCTCGTGGGCGGGGCTGGTCGTCGCGGTGCTCGTGGGGCTGATCGTCGGGTTCCTCATCAAGAAGCGTGTGATCGGGCTGCTCACCCGGCCGGAGGAGGGTGCGGCCGCGTCCTGAGCGGGTACGCCTCGGCCCCGAAACCCTCGGCCCCGAAACCCTCGCTGGGAGGTATCCCGTGGCCGACGCCCCGTTCCCCGACTTCGACCACGCCACGGTCGACACGGTCAAGCACCGCATCCGCTCGCTGTCCCGCGAGGAGGTCGCGGACCTGCTCGACCACGAGCAGGCGCACTCGTCGCGGATGCCCGTCATCGCGGTGCTGCGGACCCGGCTCGCCGAGCTCGACGCGGGCGACACACCCTCGGGCGGCGACCAGACCGAGGCCCGCGGCGGCGGGACCAGCCACGGCTCGCCCGTCTCCCCCGACGGCGCCGCCCAGCCCGGTCCGCCCGACCGCCACGGCCTGCGCCAGGTGACCTGGGGCGGCTGACCGTCGTGAGTACTTTCCGGACCTATAGGCCCGGAAAGTACTCACATAGCTACCGGGCGAAGTGGCGGCTGATGACGAGGCGCTGGATCTGGTTGGTGCCCTCGAAGATCTGCATGATCTTCGCTTCGCGCATGTAGCGCTCCACCGGGAAGTCGCGGGTGTAGCCGTAGCCGCCGAAGACCTGCACGGCGTCGGTGGTGACCTTCATGGCCGCGTCCGTCGCGACCAGCTTCGCGACGCTCGCCTGTCGGCCGTACGAACGCCCGAGGTCGCGCCGACGCGCCGCGTCGAGGTAGGTCGCGCGTGCCGAGTCGACCGCCGCGGCCATGTCCGCCAGCACGAACCCGAGCCCCTGGTGGTCGACGATCTTGCGACCGAACGTCTCCCGCTCGTTCGCGTAGTCGACGGCGGCGTCCAGGGCCGCCTGGGCGAGGCCCACCGCGCACGCCGCGATCCCCAGCCGTCCGGAGTCCAGCGCCGAGAACGCGATCTCCAGCCCCTGGCCCTCGGCCCCGATCAGCCGGTCGGCGTCGAGGACCGCGCCGTCCCAGTTCGCGGTAGTGGTCGGCACCGCGTGCAGACCCATCTTCTCCTCCGGCCTCGCCCAGGTCAGCCCCTCGGCCTGCCCGGGCGCGAGGAAGCACGAGACGCCGCGCGAGCCCTCGCCGGTCCGGGCGAACAGGGCGTAGAAGTCCGCCCGCCCGCCGTGGGTGACCCACGCCTTGGTGCCGGTGATCGCGTAGCCACCCTCGACCGGCGACGCCTTGCACCGCAGCGCCGCCGCGTCGGACCCGGCCTGCGGCTCCGACAACGAGTAGCCCCCGACCAGCCCGCCGCCGAGCATGTCGGGCAGCCATCGCTGCTGCTGCTCGACGGTGCCGAAGGTCGCCAGCGGGAAGCACGACAGCGAGTGCACGCTCGTGGCGACGGCGACCGCCGCCCAGCGGGCCGCGAGCTCCTCGAGCACCTGCAGGTACACCTCGTACGGCTGCGCGCCGCCCCCGAGCTCCTCGGGGTACGGCAGCCCGAGCAGCCCCGCCTCGCCCAGCGTCGCGAACAGGCCCTCGGGATACGTCTCCGCCCGCTCGTGCTCCTCCACCCGCGGCGCGAGCTCCTTGTCCGCGAGCTCGCGGGTCAGGTCGAGCAGGTCCTCGGCTTCCTGGGTGGGCAGCAGCCGGTCGACGGGCATCGCGGAACTCCTATCGGTACTGATAACGGTCCTAGAGTACCGATGAGAGTGGCGCTAGGGTAGAGCCCGTGTCCGCTCCGAGCCCGACGCGCCGCGGCGCCGCGCGCCACTCCGAGCTGTTCGACGCCCTCATCGACCTGCTGCTCGCCGAGGGCTTCGCCCACCTGACCCTCGACGACGTCGCCGCCCGGCTGCGCTGCTCGAAGCGCACGCTGTACGCGCTGGCCGGGTCGAAGGAGCAGCTGGTGCGCGCCGCGGTCGTGCGCTTCTTCGAGCGCGCCACCACCCGCGTCGAGGCCGCCGTCGACGCCTGCGCGGCCCCGGCCGACCGCGTCGCCGCCTACCTGCGCGCCGTCGCGGCCGAGCTCGCGCCCGCGTCGGCCCGCTTCTTCGACGACATGGCCGCGTTCCCACCGGCCGCCGAGGTCTACGCGCGCAACACCGAGGCCGCCGCCCGGCGCGTCGGCGAGCTGATCGGCGAGGGCGTCGAGGCCGGCGACTTCCGCGACGTCCCGGTGTCCTTCGCCGCCGAGACCGTCGCGACGACGATGGTGGCGATCCAGCAGCGTCGCATCGCCGGCGCCACCGGGCTCGCCGACGCCCAGGCGTACGAGGCGCTCGCAGCGTTACTGCTCCACGGCCTCACGCGGGCCTGAGCGCCCCAGCGCGCACAGGGCCCGGATCGGCGGGATCAGCGCCCGGTAGATCGGCCGTACCCACGGTCCGGGCAGGGAGCCGTGGCGCTCCTCCTCCCAGACGCGGGCGCGCGGGTGCTCCTCGATCAGCCGGTCCGTCACGGACGGGCGGGGCTCCGGACGGGCGGTGAGCAGCTCGATCCGGCTCAGGTGCTTGGTGCTGATGTAGCCGTACTGACGCGGGCTGACGAGCCGCACCGGGGCACCGTGGTCGCCGTCGAGCGGCCGACCGTCGAGGTTCTCGGCGAGCAGGACGTCGTCGTCCAACGCGTCCTCGATCGTCGCGACCGACCGGTGCCCGTCGAGCCCCCGGAAGACGACGTGGGTCACGGTCGCGTCCGGGTCGAGGGCCGGGGCGATCAGCGCACGCCAGAAGGTCGCGAACGGGACCCCCTCCCAGCGCAGGTCGACCGCTGACCACCCGGCGACGCAGTGGAGGTCGGCGGTCAGCTCGCGGCGCGGGAGCTGCGCGAGGCCGGTCAGCCGGACCGTGAACCCGGCCCGCACCGCCCCGCGGACCTCGATGGCGTGGTCCTCGGGGACCGGCGGCGGCGGGTGGTGGAGGTGGGTGCCGAAGCGCGGGAAGCCGGTGACCGGGCGCTGGCCCGGCGGCAGCCGCAGTCCGTGGTCGACGGTCGGCGCGGTGGTCATGAGGGGCTCCCCCGGTCTATACGAGGCCGTATACATCGCGGACGCTAGCAGCGTCTGTACGGTGCCGTACAGACCCGAGACCTCGGAGGAGCGTCCCCATGGCGATTGCCCGCACGCCGCGCCACCGGTGGGTCGACGCGGCGTTGCTGGCGCTGGCCGAGGGCGGGCCGGACGCGGTGCAGATCGAGTCGCTGGCGCGGTCGCTGGGCGTCAGCAAGGGCGGCTTCTACGGCTTCTTCGACGACCGGCGCGCGCTGCTGACCGAGGTGCTCGACACCTGGGAGTCCCGGAGCACCGAGCGCGTCCTCGCCCAGGTCGAGGAGGAAGGCGGCGACGCCATGCGCAAGGCCCGCCGGGCCGCCGACCTCACGTTCAGCACCGAGCTGCGCCCGATCGACCTCGCCGTCCGCGACTGGGCGCGGCGCGACGTGGGGGTCGCCGAGCGCCTGCGGCGCGTCGACAACCAGCGGATCGCCTACCTGCGCGAGCTGCTGGCCCCCGCGTGCGCCGACGAGGAGGACCTCGAGGCCCGCTGCCTCGTCGCGTTCTCGGTGGCGATCGCCGACCGGCTCATCGCCGCCGACCACGGCTCCCGGTCACGTGCCGACGTGCTCGAGGCGATCAACCGGCGGCAGCTCTTCGCGCGGGCGCCCGAGGATCCGTAGCCCCGGGCCGGTACGCGGACCGGGCGCGCGGCGGCACGGAGATCACCGATCTCGAGCAGCTGCGGCCTGGGCGCCGAGGGCCACCCGGGCTCAGGACCCGACCGGCCAGGACACGGAGCATGTCGGTTCACCTCGACGACGCGTCCGGCGCCCGCTCGAGAGGGACACTACGGCCCGGGTTCTCCGGTTCCGTTCGGAGGAATCGTCGCCGGACCTGTCGATCGGCGTCAGGCCGTTCGTGGAGGGGGTGTGCGGGCGACGGGCCCGCACACGACCCCATCGACCCGGGAGGCTCCCATGGCCCACTACCTGCTCAGCGTCATCACGCCCACCGACGGCGAGATGCCGTCCGAGGCGGAGATGCAGACGATCATGGGCAACGTCGCGACGCTGCAGAGCGACATGCAGGAGGCCGGCGTCTGGGTGTTCTCCGGCGGGCTCGAGGCCCCCGACACCGCGACGGTGCTCCGACACAGCGGCGACGACGTCCTGGTCACCGACGGCCCGTTCGTCGAGCTCAAGGAGTACGTCGGCGGCCTGACGATCATCGACGCGCCCGACCTCGACGCCGCGCTGCACTGGGGCCGGCGCTCCACGGAGGCCGTCGGCCTGCCGATCGAGGTCCGGCCGTTCCACTGGGCCCCGTGACCGAGGCGCCCTCCTCGGCGACGATCACCCGGATCGTCACCGAGCAGTACGGGCGGTGCGTGGCGACGCTGACCCGCGTCCTCGGCGACATCGACCTCGCCGAGGACGCGGTGCAGGACGCGCTCACCGTCGCGCTCACCCGCTGGCCGGCCGACGGCGTCCCGCCGAACCCCGGCGGCTGGATCGTCACCACCGCCCGCCGCCGCGCGATCGACCGCCTGCGTCGCGACGCCGTCGGCCGGGAGAAGGAGGCGCGCGCGGCCCGCGAGGAGCCGCCGACGGAGGAGGACGACGACGAGCCGCACGAGGAGGAGGCGCCGGTGGACGACGACCGCCTGCGCATGATCTTCACGTGCTGCCACCCGGCTCTCGCCCTGCCCGCCCGGGTCGCGCTGACACTGCGCCTGCTCGGCGGGCTGGAGACCCCCGAGATCGCCCGGGCCTTCCTCGTCGGAGAAGCGACGATGGCCCAGCGGATCGTGCGCGCCAAGAACAAGATCCGTGCCGCGCGCATCCCCTACCGCGTCCCGCGCGACGCCGACCTGCCCGACCGCGTCCCCGGCGTCCTCGCCGTCGTCTACCTCGTCTTCACCGAGGGCCACGCGACCGCGACCCGCGACGACCTCGCCGCCGAGGCGATCCGGCTGGGCCGGCTGCTCGCCGAGCTGATGCCCGACGAACCGGAGGTACTGGGCCTGCTCGCGCTCATGCTGCTCACCGAGGCCCGCCGACCGGCGCGGACGGCCGCGGACGGGTCGCGAGTGCTGCTCGCCGACCAGGACCGGGCCCGCTGGGACGCCGACCTCCTCGCCGAGGGCCTCGGCCTCGTCCGCCGGTGCCTGCGCCGCGACGCGCCGGGGCCCTACCAGCTCCAGGCCGCGATCAACGCGGTACACACCTCGGCGCCCGACACCGCCTCGACGGACTGGGCGCAGATCGTCGCGTTGCACGACCAGCTGCTCGCGGTCGCGCCGAGTCCGACCGTCGCGCTCAACCGGGCCGTCGCGCTCGCCGAGACCGCGGGGCCCGCGGCCGCGCTGACGATCGTCGAGGAGCTCGCCGAGCGCCTCGACCGCTACCACCTGCTGCACGCCGTGCGCGCAGACCTGCTCGCGCGGCTCGGCCGCGACGACGAGGCCCGCGACGCGCTCGACGCCGCACTCGCGCGCACCGACGACCCGGACGACCGGAGGCTGCTGGTGGCTCGACGGACGGCTCTGGGTGAACGGCCGTCCTACCGAGCGTGAGGGCAGGATGGGGGCATGAGCGCGGAGCCCCCGGAGATGCGGATCGGCGACCGCGAGCGGAAGGCGACCGACGACCGCCTCCGCGCCGCCCTCGACGACGGCGTGCTGACGCTCGCGGAGTACGACGAGCGCACCCAGCAAGCCTGGGCGGCACGCACCCAGCGCGAGCTCGACGTCCTCCTCGCCGACATCCCGGGCGGAGCGCCGACGGCCGCCCCGGCGCGCACGGCCGCCGAGAAACCGGCCGCACAGAGCCCGCGCAGGCCGTGGCACGAGCGCCTCGGCGGGGCGGTGATCCCGCTCGTCATCGCGGGAGTCGCGGTGTTCGTCGGCGGGCACGTCGTCACCGCCGACGACGGCTCGAGCATCTTCGGCAACCGCACGATCCAGGTGCAGGCGGACGACCCCGAGGTCCAGGTGGGCACGCTCTTCGGCCGCACCGAGATCGTCGTGCCGCCCGGGGCCGTCGCGCGCACCAGCGGGACGATGATCTTCGGCAGCACGGAGTGCGAGCAGGCGTGCCGGACCCCGCCGGGCGGGGCAACGCTGCCCGAGATCGTCGTCGACGCGAACGGCGCCTTCGGCAACGTCCAGGTCGTGACGGCCGCCGAGGCCGCGGCGGGCGGGCTCCGGGATGACGACGACGATGACTGACGGTCCGTCGTCAGCGCTGAACGGAGGGAGTTCCCTGCTCAGCGGGGGCACCGGACCGGCGACCCGGATCGCGGGCGCGACCTCGGTGATCGGGATCGGTCGCACCGGAGACGGCGGCGCGCCGGCCTCCGAGCGCCAGGCCGTGAGCTGCGCCGCCGAACTCGCATAGACGGTCGGTGAGGTCGGTGGACTCCGTGGTCACGGGAGTGACCGCGCCACGGGGCGGTCAGGCCTGCCCGGGGCGCTGCGGCACCGAGATGACGACGTCGTCCGCCGTCGAGTACGTGCGGTCGGGCAGGGCACGCAGGGCAGTGAGCACGCGGTCGTCGACCTCCCCACGATCGGTGGCCCAGGAGATCACCTGGGTGCGATCGGCCGGGAACGCCATGCCCTGTAGCGCCTTGCGGACCCGGAGGTCGTCGCGATCGGTCATCGGTCCTCCCGGGACGGATCTACAGCCGGAACTGGCCCAGCTCGGCGGCGAGGGCCTCGGGCGGGTCATGCAGCTCCACGCGGGCCTCGCGAGCCAGGCACCGGATGCGCAGCCGGGCGAGCACCCGGGCGAGGCCGGCGTCGCACTGGTCCAGATCCGACAGGTCGATGACGAGCTCGGTGCCGGCATGCTGCTCGATCTCGACGGCCAGGGCGCGCAGGCGCTCCCGGCCGGCGCGGTCGAACCGTCCGCGCAGCGCGAGCGCCACGCATCCCGGCCCGTACCGGCGGATGCCGACCGCGGCCCGGCGGTTGCCGGTCGCGGCGGGTTCGGCGTGGGCGACGGCGTCGGCCACCGCCCGGCGACGGCGTTCGGTGAGGTCCGCGGGCAGATCGACGTCGTCGATCAGCGAGCGCGGAGGGGTGTCGATGGTCATCGGGCCTCCCTCGGACGGCCACGGAGCGACCCGGCCCCGGCGGCGCGGGGCACGCATCCGTCGCGGCGTGAAGGTCTCAACCGACGACTGTCGTCAGAAGTTAACCCACGGCGACGAGTCACGCACAGGACGTACCCGACGGGCGTCACGGCGTCTCCCGTGTGTCGCGACCCGCGCGCAGGCCGTCGACCTCGGCCAACAGCGCGGCGAGCTCGCCGCGCAGCTGCAGGATCCGGCCGACGGACCGGTCGTCGGTGCGCTGTCGTTCGGCGTGGACGGCGTCCAGGATCGCGAAGGCACGCTCGAAGCGGGGGTCGATCGCCGCGTCGACGTGCGCACGCCAGGCGGCGGACCCGGGGCTCACGGGAGGGCTCGCCGGTCGGAGGGACGGATTCGCTCGATCATGAGGCGGCTCCGGGAACGGGCGCGCCGAGCAGGCGCGCGGCAGGGCCACTGCGCACCGCCCCGGTCTCGAGCGGTCGTGTCGGTCGGTCTCGACGGTCTCGTCGGTCTCGTCGGTCTCGTCGACGGCCCGATCGTCAGATGCGGGCCGCCGGCCCGTCGTCCTCGCGCCGCATCGCCGGACGCGGGGACGAGATGGTGGTACCCGGAGCGGTGGGGATCACATGCGTCGCGAGACCCCGCAGATGTCCCGCGAAGCCGGCGGGCGCCCGGCCCTCGGTGCGCGCGTTGGTGACGACGGGGTGCGTGCGGTCGCGCACCACGTCGGCGTCGGTCGTCGCGAGCCAGTCGACGGCGTCGAGCAGCACGGCCGCGCCCGCCGCTCGGTGGCGGACTCCGCCGCCCACACACCCCAACACGAGCCGGGTGCGGGCGCGGGGCCGTCGAGCTCGGCGAGGATCGTGGTCGCGTCGAGGTGAGCCTCGGCGAGTCGGGCGACGTCGAGGTCCTCGGTCGCGGCGACGGCGAGCACCGCGACGTTGTGGCGCGTGCGGCCCTCGCCGCGCGGTGTCGGCGTGGTCCGGAACCGGGCCACGACAGGCCGGACCGCGGCGAGTGGGGTCATGGCTCTCCTCGGCGCACACGGGCGGGTGCTGACCGCCACGGCGACGCTCACGGGGCGGAGGGCTGTACCCCGGGGGCGGAGGTCGGACGCCGGCGGGCGCCCGCGACTCGGCGGACCGGCCAGGGGCTACCCGGCGATCACCAGGCTCATCCTCGTGATGTCAGCGGCGGGCCACGCACCGCTGCCGCTGAACGTCCGCCAGGCCCCAGGCTCATCCTCGTGATGTCAGCGACGTGGCGTCGCTGACACTGAGCGTCCGAAATCTTCCGTCGATCAAGGCGGCGGGACGTCGAGAACCCGCTCGATCTGCGCCGCGACCGACACCAGGCGCGCGAAAGCGCCGGCCTCGCCGGCGATCACCCTGATCGGCGTCACCGCCCTCGGGGAGCCCGACCTCCTCGTCGAGGTCGAGGCGACCGCGGTGTGCGCGCATGTGAGCACCTCAGCCGAGGAAGCCGAGCAGGGCCCTGTTGAACTCCGGCGCGTGGGTGGCGTTGAGGCCGTGCGGGCCGCCCTCGACGAGGGCGAGCTGCGCGTCCTTCACGGCGTCGACAGTCCGCTTGCCCGACACCTCGAACGGCACGATCGCGTCCGCGTCGCCGTGGATGACCAGGGTCGGGACGTCGATCTTCGCGAGGTCGTCGCGGAAGTCGGTGTAGCTGAAGGCCTTGATGCACTCCAGCGTCCCCTTCGGCGACGCGAACTCGGCGATCGCGCGGTGGTACAGCCGCGAGGGCTCGCTGATGAGGTCGGTGCGGTCGCCGGCGGCGAAGAAGCCGGTGACGAACCCGTCGAGGAACGCGACCCGGTCGCCGGTGACGCCGTCGAGGAAGCTCTGGATCGTGGCGTCGTCGAGGCCGCCGTCGGGGTTGTCGTCGGTCTTGTAGAGGTACGGCGGGACGGCTGCGGCGAACACGGCCTGGGCGACGCGCTCGCTGCCGTAACGGCCGAGGTAGCGCGCGACCTCGCCGCCACCCATCGAGAAGCCGACGAGCGTCACGTCGCGCAGGTCGAGGTGACGTAGCAGGGCGTCGAGGTCGGCGGCGAACGTGTCGTAGTCGTAGCCGGTCCACGGCTGCGACGACGAGCCGAACCCGCGGCGGTCGTAGGTGACGACGCGGTGGCCGGCGTCGATCAGGGCCGGGACCTGCTTCTCCCAGGAGCGGCTGGACAGCGGCCATCCATGGATCAGCACGACTGGGCGCCCGGAGCCGTGGTCGGAGTAGGAGAGGTCGACCGGGCTGCCGTTCTCGTTCCCGACGGTGAGGGTCGGCATGGAGGTTCCCTTTCATCGTGCACGATGTAATCGTGTCCGATCTAATCGGTCACGTGGTCAGACGTCAACCCGCTGTCGGACTCCTCGGGCACCCTCGCAGCCATGACGACCGCGATCACCACCCCGCGGGGTCACGTCGGCTCCCACGTCCTCCGCGCGCTGGTCCGGGCCGGGGTCCGGCCGCGGGTGCTGCTGCGGGAGCCGGACGCGCTCGACCCGGCGTGGCGGGGTCAGGTCGACGCCGTGCGCTGCGACCAGGACGACGGCGACGCGGTCGTCGAGGCCACGCGCGAAGTGGAGGCCCTGTTCTGGGTCAGCCCGACGCTGCCCACCGGCGACCCCGTCGAGGCGCACGCGCGGCTCGGCTCGCACGTCGTCCGGGCGGTCGTGGAGAACGGCATCGCGCGTACCGTCTTCCAGTCCAGCGTCGGAGCCGAGAAGCGCCACGGCGCCGGCGAGATCGACGGCCTCGCCCGCGTCGAGGAGGCGCTGGACGCCACCGGAGCTCCGGTGCTGCACCTGCGGTGCGCGTACTTCTTCAGCAACCTCGAGCTCGACCTCGACGGGGTGCGGGAGGGCGTGCTGCGCACGGCGTGGCCGCTCGACGCCCCGATGCCGTGGGTCGATCCGCGCGACGTCGCCGAGGTCGCCGCCGCCCGCCTGCTCGCGCCGTGGACCACCGGCGGCGTGCAGGGGGTTCACGGGCCTCGCGACTACTCGTTCACCGAGGTCGCGGAGGTGCTGACGGCCGTGCTCGGGCGCCCGGTGCGTGTGGAGCGGGTCACCGACGACGACGTGCGCGCCGGCCTGAGGTCGGTCGGCCTGGAGGGCGTCCAGATCGAGGCGATCGTCGGCATGGCCGCCGGCCTGCGCGACGGCTTCGTCCCCGAGCAGCCACGCACCGCGCTCACGACCACGCCGAGCACCCTCGCCGGGTGGGTCGACGCCCACCTGAGGACGATGCTCTGACGCGACCGCTCCGCCCCGACCGGTCCGCCGTTCGTCGGCGCACGTCGACCATCTGCCGCGGAGATCTGTCCGCCTGATCGATCAGGTTCCTTGAGAAGGAGTCTCGCGCGCCCTGATCGCGTTCACTGGGTGTCAGACACCCCGGGCCTCGAGGCGGTCCGGGTCGATCGGAAGGGGCAGACGTGATCAAGAATCGGGAGCTGGCCCTCATCCCGGACTCCGCCCTGGGGCTCGTCGAGCCCCCGGCCACCTCGCCCGCGCCCCGTCCGCGGACGTCCACCGGCCGCCCGGCCGGGACCCCGCGCGCCGACCGGCGCCAGCCGCGTCATCCCGAGCGGGCCGCGCGCTGACGAGGATCACCTCGTCGACGTCGGGGCGCGTCGGGCGCTCCGGATCTCCCTGGGGTCGGCGCGGACGGTGATGGTGGCAGCCGTCCTGACACCGAGCGTCGGTGTGTCAGGAATCCGGGCGTGCTCCCTGATGGCTTCGTGCCGCAGGTGGCCGCCACGCTGAGGCACGCTCACTCGCAGGCGACGCCGTCGTCGTCGCGGTCGAGGGCGGCGCGGTAGCCCGCCTGCCCCCGGCTCAGCGGCGCGGCGCCCGCCGCCCGCGCGGCCGAGCAGTTCGCGTAGTAGCCACCGCCCGAGCGCGCCGCGGCCGGTTCGCGCGTCGGCGTGCGGGGGGCCGCCGGGAGCGCGGTGCGGGGGCGGTCGGCGTCCGGGGACGGGGTGGCCGTGCGGCGAGTGGTGGTCGGCGCGGTCGTGGTGGCGCCGCAGGTGCGGCCGTTGGTGTCGATCCGGCGCAGCGTCGCCTGCACGGTCGACGAGGCGTCGTTGCGCCCGCCCGTGTAGATCGCGGTGTGGTCCATGGCGACCATCGCGGCCGCGAAATCGCTGCCGCCGGCGGACACGTAGCGCAGCATGCGCCCGTACCGGTCGCGGTCGACGCCGGGCTGCGCGGCCAGCGTCACCGGAGCGGTCAGCAGGCGCGCGCGAGCAGCGTCGGTCGCGCGGCGTCCGCCGGGGGTCGCCGCCTCGCAGGAGTCGATGCCCAGCACCCGCACCTCGTCGCCCGAGGCGAGGCGGAAGGTGTCGCCGTCGATCACCTCGACGACCCGGGCCGAGGTCGAGCCACCGCCGGCCGACGAGCCGGCGACCGCGGGCGCCGCCGGACCGGTCGAGGCCGTCACCGGTAGCGACGACGAGCTCGCGACCGGGCCGGCCGGAGGCGTCACACCCGGTCCGGCCAGGTCGGTGGCGGCGACGAGACAGAACACACCGGCCGCGATGCCGGACCACACCTTGTACGCCTGGCGCACGTCGCCGTCCTCTCGACACCCGCGATGAACATCGACTTGTCGGGCCGGGGACCGCCGCCGTTACCGGACCGGACGTGGCCTGTCACGAATCGCCCGCCCGGGACGATGAGGGCGATGTGGCGGTCCTCCTGCTGATCAAGTGGCTCGCGGTCACCGCGGGGATCCTCGCCGTGCCGTTCGGCATCTGGTGGACCGTCGACCGGTCACGGCGCCGGGCGCTCACGGCGCCCGCCCCACCCGTGCTCGCCGCCCCGCTCGTGACGCCGACGATCCGACCCGCGCGCCCAGCCGCACCCCGCCGGCCCCTCGCCGCCGAGGGCGAGCCGCCGACGACGCCGATTCCCGTCTCCCGCCAGCACGACCAGCACCGCCAGCACGACCAGCACCGCCAGCACGACCAGCCGGTCCTCGATCCCGACCGCGAGGTCGTGGTGACCCGCGAGGAGGACCACCAGGACGTCCTCGCCCGGCACCACCGACCCGGCGCCGCGCCGATGCCGCTCACCGTCGAGCTGTGGTCGTCGTCGGTGACGCGCGGCAAGTACCGGGGCGACTACGCGGTGGAGGTCCGCCTCGACGGCGAGCGGGTCGGGGAGCTCACCGCGGCGATGAGCGCCCGGTACCGCCACCTCGTCGACGTCGTCGGCCCCGTACTCTGCCGAGGCGTCGTCACCCACGGACGCCGTGGCTTCCAGGTCGACCTGAAGCTGCCCGACGTCGTCTAGCTCAGGCCGGGTGGCGCAGGGTCACCGTCGTCCCGGTCGGGCCCGGTCGCACGGTGTGGGCGTCGGAGAGCTCCTCGATCAGCGCGAGGCCGCGACCCCGGTAGCCGTTGGGTTCGGACGGGGAGCGCCAGCTGCCCGAGTCCGACACGCTGATCACCACGGCACCGGATCGCCCGGGGTCGCGCTGTGCGGACAAGGTCATCGTCCCGGGCTCGTCGCGGCCGGCGTAGGCGTGCTCGGCCGCGTTCTCCAGGGCCTCGCTGACGGCGAGCGTCAGGTTGTCGACGGCGTCCGCGTCGGTGTCGCCGAGCGCCCCGCGCAACCAGCCCCGGACCGCACGGCGTAACCGTCCGACGTGCGCAGGGGTCGCCGGCACCTCGAGGTGCAGCATCTCCTCGCCCTCCCCCACCAGCACCCCCGCCTCGTCCGTGCCCGACCTCCCCTGGCCGTAGGCTGTTCCCGGTGGAGGACGAGCCCAATCCGGTCCGCCGGATCGACGACCCACGCCGGGTCGCGGCCGTCACTTCCACGGGTCTCCTCGACACCCCATCGGAAGAGGCGTTCGACCGTCTCACCCGGTTGGCCTCCGACCTCATCGGTGCCCCGATGGTGTTCGTGACGCTCGTCGACGACCAGATCTCGTACTGGAAGAGCACCACCGGCCTCGACGACGACGCCGGGCCGCGCCGGAACCGGGCGAGCGACTCGTTCTGCCAGTTCGTCGTCGCCGGCGACGCGGAGCAGGTCGTCCCCGACACCCGCGCCGATGCGCGCACGCACGACATGGCCGCGGTCGAGACGATGAACATCAAGGCCTGGGCGGGCATCCCGATCCGGGCGGCGAGCGGCGACGTGCTCGGCACCTTCTGCGCCATGGACGTCCACCCCCGCGCGTGGAGCCACCGCCAGCTGGAGATCCTGCGCACGCTCGCGCAGGCCGCCGGGGGCGAGATCGCCCTGCGGATGGCGCTGCAGGAGGCCCGCGTCGCCTCGGCGGCGGCCGAGCGCCACGCCGCCGACGCCGAGCGCCACGCCGAACGGGCCGAACGCTCCGCCGCCGAGGCCACCGAGCTCGCGGAGACGCTGCAGCAGAGCCTCCTGCCCGCGAGCAACCCGCGGATCCCGGGCATGGAGGTCGCCGCGCGCTACCGCCCCGGCGGCGGGGGCGCCGAGGTGCTGGGCGACTTCTACGACGTCTTCCCCGTGCCGGGCGGCTGGGGCGTCGTGGTCGGCGACGTGTGCGGCAAGGGACCGTGGGCCGCGCGCACCACCGCGCTCGCCCGCTCCACCGTGCGCGCCGTCGGGCACACCGAGGAGAACACCGACGCGGTGCTCGCCGCGCTCAACGACGTCCTGCACGTGTGGTTCGCCGGCCGGCACAGCTTCGTCACCGCCACCTACGCGACCATGACCGCCGCCGACGAGGGCCTGAACACGGTGGTGGTCAACGGCGGCCACCCGCCGGCGTTCCTGGTGCGCGCCGACGGCGAGGTCAGCCAGTTCGCCGACGGCGGCCGGGCTCTCGGGCTGCGCCCGGACGCCTCGGTCGGGCGCGAGGAGAAGTGCCTCAGGCCGGGCGACAGTCTCGTCTTCTACACCGACGGGGTCACCGAGTCGCGCCCGCCGGGCAGCAGCGACCAGTTCGGCGAGGACGGCATCGCCCGCGTGCTCGCGGCACTGCCGCCCGCGTCGAGCGCCGAGACGGTGGCCGAGGCGGTCAGCCGCGCCGCGCTCGACCACGCCGGCGGCCAGGTCCCCGACGACACCGCGATCGTCGTCGTCCGCAGCCCGCAGAGCGCCTTCCCGATCCCGGAGCCCGCATGACCACGTTCCGCGCCGCCGTCGAGGCCGGCGACATCGACACCGCCGTCGCCCTGCTCGCCGAGGACGTCGAGTTCTCGAGCCCCGTGGTGCACTCGCCGTACCGCGGCCGCGACGCGGTGGCGCCGATCCTGCACGCGGTGTTCACGGTCTTCGAGGGCTTCCGCTACGTGAACGAGATCGACGGCGGGGACGACCAGCTGCTCGTGTTCCGCGCGCACGTCGGCGACCGCGAGCTCGAGGGCATCGACCTGCTCCACCACGACGCGTCCGGCGCCGTCGACCGGCTGACGGTCATGATCCGACCGCTGTCGGCCCTGCAGGCGGTGGCAACGACGATGCGGGAGAAGCTGGGCGGCTGATTTCTCCCGCGGCGTCCCGAGCAGCACACTTCCCGGCGTGGACGCCGCCTACGACGCCGAGCCGTGGTCCGACTTCGCCGCCGGCATGGCCGGCTCCGCCGCCGCGCTCGCCGGCCTGCTCTTCGTCGCCGTCTCGATCAACATCCGGACGATCCTCACCGGGTCCGGGATCGCGGGACGGGCCGCGCTGTCGCTGATCCTGCTCGCGCTGCCCGTCTTCCTCTCGCTCGCCCTGCTGATCCCCGGGCAGGCGGACGTCGCGCTCGCCGTCGAGCTGCTGGTGATCTCCACGGTGACCGCCCCGTCGCTCGGGTACCTGGTCCGCCCCGCCGCGCACGCGGCCGAGCAGCCGATGGTCTCCTGGATCGGCACGAACATCGTCCCGTCCGCGGTCGCCGCCCTCGCCCCCGTGATCGCCGCGGTCGGTCTGCTCACCGAGTCGCTCGGCGGGCTCTACTGGCTCCCGGCGGCGGTCGCGTTCGCGCTCGTGGGTGGCCTGGTCAACGCGTGGGCGTTGCTCGTGGAGATCCTGCGTTAGAGACCGCCCGACCCGGTGCGAGCGATGCGGCATCGCTGGCATGTGACGCCAGGCTCGCCACATCCTCGCTGCGCGACACGCCGGAGCGCACTCGCAGCCCGGAGCGCGAGTGTCGCGACCCGGTCCCGAGGACACCGGTCGGGTCGACCCCTCATGCCTCCGCTGCGCCACTCCGCGCCCGTTCGCTCTCCGGGCGGCTCGCCTCGAATCGACGCCGGGCGGTGCTGGTAGCGGCCGGTCGGGGTGCCCTCGACCTCGCCGTCGGCCCACACCCGCTGCCCGCGCAGGAAGGTCGCGCCGTGGGCGGCCGGCGTGGTCGGCGCCCTCGTCGGCGGGGTGCTCCTCGACCGCGTCTACCCGCCGCACGCAGAGCATCGGAGCCGATTCACGATCATGGGCTGCGCCCTGTCGCTCTCCGGCGCCTCACTGATTCCCGTGTTCCTCGACCCGACCCTCACGATCGCGCTGATCTTCGTCTCGCTGGGCGTCGGCTGCGGATTCGCCACCGGCACCCGCGCGGCCGCGCCGGATGACCATTCCGGACCGGCCGTGAGCGACGATATGCGAACCGTCAGCACTCAACGACCGGACCATCGCGCCCGTCAAAGCTGAGTAATGCGCTACTCATGATGTCGCCGCCTGCAGCGCCCATTCTCGGTGTCGAACCGATCGCCACCGACACCCCGAGGCGGACACCATGACCACTCAGCAGCACTGCTTCCCCCCGCCCCCGCGGCCCAACTTCGACCGCGAGACCGGACACCCCATCGAGTACCGGCACGACGGCACTCCGTTCGACCCGACCGACACCACCCTCCCGAAGCCGGCGGGCGTGGACAGCTACGACCCGATCACCGGCCGGCCGCTGGACGTCCACGGCCGACCCATCCCGAACGAGCACAACCCGTTCGCCCAGTGGGACTTCGAGACCCGCGTCGAGGACCGCCACGGCGTCGACCCGTCCGGCCACGTCATCGCGAACCGTCCGGTGTACGACCTCAACACCGGCCTGCCGTTCCGGTACGACGACTTCGGCAACCCGCTGATCCCGCCGACGCCGACCACCAAGCCCCCGGGCGTGGACCATTACGACCAGCGGACCGGGGAGCCCCTCGACGTGTTCGGCGAGACGGTGCCCGGGGCCGTGAACCCCAACCAGCGGCCGGCCTACGACGACGCCACCGGGCTGCCGATCCACTACGACCCTCAGACCGGCGAGCCCTCGCTGCCCCGCATCGACGTCGACAAGCCCGAGGGCGTCCACCACTACGACCCGAAGACCGGCGACCCCCTCGACGAGAACGGCGACATCGTGCCGGGAGCCCGCAACCCGCACCAGAACGTCGACGACAAGACCCTCCCCGACTAGCCGCTGCTCAACTTCGACCCGGTCACCGGCGTGCCGCTCGACAGGATCGACCCGGTCACCGGTGAGCTCGAGCCGATCACGGACCTCGTACCGAACCACCCGCCGCACGTCGTCGGCTTCGACCCCATCACGGGCGAGCCGCTCGACAAGGACGGCAAGGTCGTCGAGGACTACGACAATCCGCTCGGGGAGCACGTCTTCGTCACCGACCGCGACCTGCGCGACGACGTCGACCCCCTCGGGCACGTCATGTCGCAGCGTCCGATGTACGACGAGGCGACCGGCAAGCCGATCACCTACGACGAGTTCGGACAGCCCAGCGTCCCGGCCTTCCAGCAGCCCATCGGGATTCACCCGGACATCGCCAGCTTCGACCCGGACACCGGCCGGCCCCTCGACGCCGCGGGCCAGCCGCTGCCCGACGTGAAGAACCCCTGGCAGCGTCCCGACTACGACACCACCAACGGGCTGCCGATCGACTACGACAAGAACGGCAACCCGGTCCCCGCGCCGAACGTGGTCGTGACCGTGCCTCCGGGTGTCGCGCGCTTCGACCCCGACACCGGCCAGCCGCTCGACGTCAACGGTGACCCCGTCGACATCCCGAACCCTTTCCAGCGGCCCGAGGACCGCCCGTTCACCGACGAGGGCGACGACGTCCGGACCGAGAACACCGGACAGGACGACGTCCAGACCGCCGAGGAGGGTGAGCGGGGCATCCCGGTCCTGCCCGAGGGGACCGGCCCCACGCTCGTCGACCCGCCCGTCGAGGGCCTCCCGACGACGGAGCCGGTCGGCACGGAGGGCACGGGCCTCGAGACCCCGCCGTTCGGGAGCTCGCCGTTCGAGGGTGAGGGCTCGCCGACCCCGCAGACGCAGGTCCCGACGACGTTCCCGGAGCCCTCCTCGACCACCGAGCCGGACCCGTTCGGCGGCGCGCAGACCACGGTGCCGGTCGACGGGCCCTTCGGGCCGCAGCCCACGACGCCCGAGCCGTCGTCCTCGTCGTCGCCGTTCGAGCCCGCGGACGGCTCGCCGCGTGCCGAGACCCGGGAGACTCCGGAGATCCCCGCGCAGGACAGCAGCGGGCAGGAGGACCTGGCGTCGAGCTCCTCGTCGCAGGAGTCCTCGTCGAGCTCCGACGCCGGCCACGAGGCGAGCAGCAGCTCGTCCTCGGACTCGGGCTCGGACTCCGGTGCGGAGGCGTCCGACGACGCCGTCGGCGTGAGCTGACGAGCATCGTCCGGCCGTCACGGGGCCGTCGCATCCCCACCCCGGCGGGGTGGTGCGGCGGCCCCGTCGTCGTGCGCGGGTCAGCCCAGCGCGGCGATCTTGCCTCGCAGCAGATCCCGCTCGCGCTCGTTGCCGCAGCGCGCGATCGCGAGCTCCAGGGCGTGGCGGGCCTCGTCGGCACGCCCGAGCCGGGTGAGCAGTTCGCCGCGCACGCTCGGCAGCAGGTGGGAGCCCGCGAGGACCTCGGAGCCCTCCAGCTCGTCGACGATCGTGAGCGCCGCGGCCGGCCCCTGCGCCATCGAGACCGCCACCGCGCGGTTGAGGTCGACCACCGGGGAGGGCGCGAGACGGCCGAGCGCCTCGTAGAGCGTCACGATCCGCTCCCAGTCGGTGGCCTCGACGGACGGGGCGACCGCGTGGCACGCGGCGATCGCGGCCTGCAGACCGTAGGCGCCGAGGCCCCGGCCGAGACCCTGGGCCCGGGCGAGCGCGGCCCGGCCGCGGCCGATCGCGGCGACGTCCCACCGTCGGCGGTCCTGGTGCTCGAGCAGGACGGGCTCGCCGTCGGGGCCGGTCCGCGCCGGGAAGCGCGCCGCGGTGAGCTCGAGCAGGGCGAGCAGGCCCCAGACATCAGAGGGGCCCTCGGCGTGGTCGGGCACCAGGCGGGCGAGGACCCGCGCGAGCCGCACGGCCTCGCCGGCGAGGTCGAAGCGGATGAGGTCGTCGCCCGAGCTCGCCGACGACCCCTCGGTGAAGATCAGGTAGACCACGTTGAGGACCGACCCGAGCCGCTCGGCCCGTTCGTCGGCGGGCGGCACCCCGAACGGCACCCCGGCGGCGCCGAGGGTCTTCTTCGCCCGCGTGATCCGGGCCTGGACGGTGGCCGTCGGGACGAGGAACGCCCGCGCGATCTCGTCGCTGGTCAGGCCGCCGACCACGCGGAGCGTCAGCGCCACCCGGGCCTCGCGCGACAGCACCGGGTGGCACGAGACGAAGATCAGCGCGAGGACGTCGTCGTCGATCCGGTCGGGGTCGAAGAGGAGGTCGTCGCCGGCGTCGCGGGCTGGGTCCCCGCTCACCGCCCCGCTCACCGCCCCGCTCACCGCCCCGCCCACCGCCCCGGTCGCCGCACCGCCCTCGCCCAGCCCGCGGGCGAGGGCGGCGTAGCGCTCGTCGCGCCCGGCGCGCCGCCGGAACGCGTCGATGGCGCGCCGCCGCCCGACCGTGAGCAGCCACCCGGCGGGCTCGCGCGGCACGCCGTCGCGGGGCCAGGTCACGAGGGCCTCCGCCAGTGCCTCCTGGGCGAGGTCCTCGGCGAGCGCGAAGTCGCCGGTGTAGCGCGCGAGCGCGCCGACGATGCGCGGGGACTCGATGCGCCACACGGCGGCGACGGCGTCACGCTCCGCCCCGGCGCTCAGAGCTGGCCCGTCGCCTCGCGCCACGCGCGCTCCTTCTGGATCCACGGGTTGTCCTGGGGGAACTCATCGATCGTCGAGACACGGCGGATCTCGGTCTTGAAGCCCGGGCCCGTGCCCGGCGCACGCTTGGCCCACTCGACGGCCTCCTCCCGCGAGGCCACGTTGAGCAGGTAGAAGCCACCGAAGAGCTCCTTGGTCTCCCCGTACGGGCCGTCGGTGACCACCGGCGGCTCGCAGCCGTGGTCGACCACGACCGTCTCCGCCGGGTCCTCGAGGCCCTCGGCGGCGAGCAGCACCCCGGCCCGGAGGAGCTCCTCCTGGAACCGCCCCATCAGCTCGATCATCTCGTTCATGTCCACGTCGGCCATCGCGGCGTAGGCCTCGTCGGTGGCCCGCATGATCAGCATGTACTTCATGGCTCTGTCTCCCTGACGTGTTCCGGGTCCCTCGCGGACCCTGGCACCCACAGGTCGTGCGGCGTGGCGGCGGATCGACATCGGCTCCGAGAATCTCCGGAGTCACTCGAATCATCACCGCCGCCGGGCGGGACGCGCGCGCCACGGCCGAACGCGACCGTGACCGCACGGCGTTCCTGGCGCAGGCGAGCGATCTGATGGAGGCGCCGCTGTCGGTGGAGGAGCGCCTGAGCCAGCTCGCGGATCTCGCCGTCACCGGGATCGCCGACTGGTCGGCCGTGCACCTCGTGCTCGGGTCCCGCGTCGAGAAGGCGGCCGCCGCACACCTCGATCCCGAGAAGATCGAGTTCGTCGACCGACTGGAACGCCGCTACCCCGCGTGACCCCGACGCCCGCGGCGGAGCCGTCGACGTGACCCGCACCGGCAAGGCGGTCGTCCTTCCGGAGGTCCCCGACGAGCTCCTCGTGGCGTCCGCGGTCGACCTACGACGACCCGCCGGGAGCCCGCCCTGTGCGGCGAGCTCGACAACGACACCCTCGCCGTCGTCCAGGACCAGGTGGCCGCGGCGGAGGCCGACGACCCGCCGGTGCTCCTCCTCGACTCGTCGGGGCTCGAGTACGTCGGGTCGTGCGGCGTGCGCCTGGTCCTGCTCGCCCAGCACGGCGGAGGCCGAGAACCGGCGCCTCGAGATCGGCGACGGGGCAGGAAACTAGTTCCCGATTTCCTCCACCCACGAGCGCCGAAGTGAGGTGTCGTCGGCCGCGCAGCCGTCGAGCATCCGGCGGCTGCGTGTCTGCCGTCGGCCGGGTGCCGGGCGTTCGCGCCCCGCGCCACCAAGGAGGCCATCTGTGATCGTCCTCGGTGTCATCCTCATCATCCTGGGCTACGTGCTCGGGATCTCGCTCCTCTACACGATCGGCGCGATCCTGCTCGTCGTCGGTCTCGTCCTCACCCTGCTGGGCGCCGCCGGGCGGGGGGTCGGCGGGCGCAAGACCTACTTCTGATGCTTCGCAGGTGAGTGATTCGGGTCGTCATGGCGACCCGAATCGCTCACCTGCGCGGAGCGTGTCCACGTCCCGCAGCCCCACGGCGACCACGTCGGTGCCTCACCCCGCCGTCCCGGCGGGGTGCCGCGGATCGCTAGGCGGTCAGGGCGACCAGCCAGTTGATGATCGCGGCGAGCACCGCCACCACGGAGAGGACGCCGAACCAGGTCACCCACCGCGAGATCGTCCGCAGGTGCTCCTCGAGGGTCCGCGCAGATAGCAGAGCAGGAACATCTCCTCGAACTGCGCGATCTCCCCGACGAGCTCGCCGCCGTGGGCGCGCAGCCGTTCGACGGTGTCGTGGATGTCGTCCACCGCGAACATCAGGCGGCGCAGGCCGATCGTGTTGGCCTGGCGCGTCCGGCTCGACCGTGGTCGCCGTCGGCGTCGCGAACATCGTCAGCTCGAGCGTGCTGTGGCCGTCCGGCGTCCGCACCATCGCGATCTCGACGGACGCCGTCGAGGCCGACGGCGACGACGCCGACGTGGTCCATCCGCTTCAACGCCATGTGGTCCTCCTCGTCGTTCTGTTCCCGCCTCGGGGGGACGGAGCCGACGCAGCGGTCTCGACAGAAACCGGATGCGCTGTCGCCGGGCCGAGCGCCATGGTGCAGACCGACGCCGGGGAGGAGGGACACGCGATGCTGCGGCTGCGAGCACGTCGGCACACGCGGCCCTCGATCGCGCTCGCCGTCGCCCGGGTCCTCGTCGAGGCCGGTCCGGCGACGGCCGCGCTGGTGCGCGAGCACGCCGAGCGGTACGGCGAGGTGGAGCCCACCGTGCTGCTGGCCGATCTCGCCCACTGGTACGTCGCGGTGGCGCTCGGGCCGGTGGCGGGCTCCCGGGCCGTCGCCGACCGGGTCGTCGTGGCGCTGGCGCAGGAGTTCCGTGACGGCGACGACGTGATGCGCGCGATCATCGCGACCGGCTTCCTCGACGTGCTGCCCCGGCCCGGCGAGCTCGGGCACGAGGTCGTCGCACGGCTGCCACGGCGCCTCGGCCGCGAGCTGGCCTGACCTCGTGGGGACTCAGGGGAGCAGGAAGGTGCGCGCCTGCTGGGCGACCGCGTCGGGCGCCGTCCAGAACGCGGAGTGGTCATGGTCCGGGAGCGTCAGCACGGTGACGGCCGGCAGGATCGCGGCGAGCGCGTCCGCGCCCGTGCGCAGCGCCGCGGCGGCCTCGTCGTAGGCGGCCGTGGTGACGACGACGCCCGGCGGCACCGGGAGCCCGGCAGCGGCCAGGCGGGCGAGCGAGGCACCCTTTCCGCCGAGAACGGCGAGCTCCGGGTCGGCCGAGGTCAGGGCGACGACGCGCGCGGTCATACCGACAGAGCCTCCCCGCTGGGGGCAGCGCCTCGAGAACCGGCGCGGGCAGCACGGTCTTGATCGGGCCGAGGGCCGGTCCGGCCTGCGCGGCGTGCCGGGCGGCGGGCTCGACAGCGCGCCGGTGCAGGTCGGGGTGCAAGCGGTGCCCGGTGTCGCCGGGATCGAGGACGGCGACGGTGCCGTCGGGACCCCCGCGTGTCAGGCTGAGCACGGCTACTCCTCGCAGAGATCGGTGACGTCGAGGACGTGCGTGCTGACGAGCCCGGGAGCGCCCCTGATCCCCGCTGCGTCGAGCAGCCGGCCCAGCCGGGCCGGGTCGGTGCCCCGCCACAGCAGGTGCCCGTCCGGGCGGACGAGCAGCGCGTCCTCGTCGTCCTGCTCCGGGTCGATGGCCCTGACGACCGCTCCGGGCAGGGCGGTCCGCAGGACGTCGTGGAAGCGCTGCGGGGAACCCGTGCTCCCGGTCAGCAGAACCCAGCGCGGGCCGAGCTCGTCGGTGAGGGTGCTCGCGCGTCCGCGCTCCAACAGCACCGCGCGGTCGCGGACCCGATCCCCGGGGCGTGGGGCCCGGCCGCGGCCGCCGAGCGGGCCCCGCCGGTAGCTCAGGCGCAGCTGGGAGGCGGCCCGGGTCGCCTGCCGCTGCACGGCGGGCAGGTTCAGGACCCGGACGAGGACGTGGTCGCGCAGCAGCCGGGCCAGGAAGCCTTCGGCGACCAGGGCTCGGGTGTTGGTGGTGGTGCGCCGGAGCACCTCGGCGGCCGCCGGTCGCCGTTCGGCGGTGTAGGTGTCGAGCAGGCCGGGGTCGGCCCCGCCGCCCACGACGAGCGCGAGCTTCCAGGCCAGGTTCTCGGCGTCGCCGATCCCGGTGTTCATCCCCTGCCCGCCGAACGGGGAGTGGACGTGCGCGGCATCGCCGGCGAGCAGGACCCTCCCGGACCGGTAGTCCGCGGCCAGCCGGCGGTGGATGCGGAACACCGAGGTCCAGACCGTGTCCCTGATCCTCGCGCCGGTGATCTCCGCGCGGACCGGGAGCAACTCCGACAGGGCCCCGACGACCTCGTCGCGAGACAGGTGCCGGCCGTCGTCGGGGACGTTGGCCATCAGCCGCCACAGGTTCCCGGCCTCGTCGGGCATGGGCATCGCCATCAGGATCCCGTCGCGGTGGTACCAGCCGGCGGAGTGCGCGCGGTCGGCGATGCCGTCGGCGTGCACATCGGCGAGCAGGAACCGCTCGACGACAGGCACGCCGGGGAAGGCGATGCCGGCCAGCTCCCGGACGCGGCTGTGCGCGCCGTCGCAGCCGACCACCCAGCGCGCCCGCACGGCCGTACCACTGCCGGCGTGGACGGTCACCCCGTCGCGGTCCTGCTCCAGGTGCTCGACGCCGCGACCCCACTCGACCTCGACACCCAGCTCGGCGAGCCGGTTTCGCAGCCGCTGCTCCACCGCGGCCTGGGAGACGAACAGGGCCTGGACCGTCTCCCGCTCGTCGGGGGCGAAGGTCATCGTAGTGAGGTGGCGCCCGCGCACGTGCATCCGGATACCGATCGGGGCGACGGCTCGTTCTCGCAGGTCACCGAGCGCGTCGAGCCGCGCCAGCACCTCGGCCCCCCGCGCGTGCAGGATGTTCGCCCGCGACGTACCGGCGGGCCCGTCGGCACGGTCCAGGACGCGGACCCTGGTCCCGCCTGCGGCCAGTCCGCCGGCAAGTGCGAGGCCGGTGGGCCCGGCCCCGGCGACGAGGACGTCGGTCGCAGTGTTCACGTGGGCTCCTTGCCCGACCGTGCCGGCAGCGCGGCGAGCAGGCGCCACGGTGGGCGCTGGAGGGCCTCGGGCACGCCGTGCAGCTCGAAGTCGTCGTTGTGCTCGATATCGATCAGGGCCAGCCGGCGCAGCGGCGGGACCCGACCCGCGGCGGCCAGCGCCCGGAGCTGCTCCTCGAGCGGCCCGGCCGGGGTCTCGAGGGTGCGGACCCGGACCGGTCGGGTCGGGTCGGCGAAGCTGCGCGCGACGCCCGGGGGCACGGTCACGGCCTCGCCGGGGCCCAGTACGCGGCGCCGCCGGTGTTCGCGCCCGTGCGCAGCACGGTCAGCGCCTCGCCGGTGGGTGGCCGGATGCGGTCGAGGCTCACGGTCGCACCTCTGGCCGGCGCGGCACCGGGCCGGCGCCCCAGCGCGCCAGGGCGATCTCGAGCCCGGTCGGGCTGTCGTCGGCCCAGCCGACGTAGCCGTCCGGGCGGACCAGGCGGTACGGCCCGTCCCCGGTCTCGAGCAACGCCGGCCCGTTCGCCGGCCGCGGCCGATCGCCGGGGCCGGTGAGCACGAACCGCCCACCGCGCAGTGCCTCGTACAGGCGGGTCCCGTCCCGGCCGGTGAGGTCCGGCATGCGAACGCCCACCAGGGGGTGGTCACCGGCGGCGCGGGGGTAGGAGAAGCCGATGCCGGTGAGCATCCCGCGGACCCGCCCCGCGGTGGGGGGCAGCGCGAGCACGGTGCGGGCCACCCCGTTGCGGACCGCGCGGGCCAGGGTGGAGCGCAGCAGCGCGGCCCGGATCAAACCCCCGGACAGCCGCAGCACCGCAGCGCCGACCGGGCGGCGCTCGGCGTCGTAGGTGTCGAGCAGCGCGTCGGAGGCCCGCTCGTCGAGCACCGCGGCGAGCTTCCAGCTCAGGTTCGCGGCGTCCTGCAGGCCGGTGTTCATGCCCTGCCCGCCGGCCGGGGAGTGCACGTGGGCGGCGTCGCCGGCGAGCAGTACCCGGCTCTGCCGGTAGGTGGTGGCCTGGCGTTCCTCGCTGTGGAAGCGGGAGATCCAGCGCGGATCGTGCATGCCGAGGTCGGTGCCGTACACCCGGCGGGCGACCTCGGCGATCTCGTCGAGTTCGACCGGGGCGTCATCGGGCAGCTCGGAGCCGGAGCGTCGGGCGATCACCCGGTACCAGCCGTCGCCGTAGGGGACGACGAAACAGAAGCCGTGCGCGTTGCCGTCGACGGTGAGCACGTCCGGTGGCGGGTCGGTCATCCGGACGTCGGCCAGCATCAGCGAGCGCACCACCGACTCGCCGGGGAACCCGAGCCCGAGCTGCTCGCGCACGGTGCTGTGGTGGCCGTCGGCACCCACGACGTAGGCGGCCTCGAGCTCGCCGGACGTGCCGTCGGCGGTCCACCCCACGACGACGGCATCGCCGCGGTCCCGGACGGTGTCCACCCGCACACCACGGCGGATCTCTGCTCCGGCCGACCGCGCGCGGGCCCGCAGGGCGCGCTCGACGTGGTACTGCGGCGTGACCAGCAGGAACGGGTAGCGACTGGGCAGCCCGGTGAGGTCCACCGCGACCGACCCGAACAGCCGGAACTCGTCGACGGTCGTGCCGGTGCGGACGAGGTCCTCGGCGAGCCCACGCGCGTCGAGCTGTTCCAGGGTGCGGGCGTGCACGGCGAACGCCCGGGTCAGCGGCGACTCGTCGCGCCGCATCTCCAGCACCGTGACCCCGATGCCGGCGACCGCGAGATCACCGGCGAGCAGCAGGGAGGTCGGGCCGGCCCCGACCACGACGACGCCGCTCATCGGGACGACCCGGTCGCGGCCGCCGCGGCGCGGCTGGTTCGGGCAGGGAACACGAGAACTCCCGGAGGTGCAGGGCGCATCGGTCTAACGCCAGTAAGTGTATTCATACACTTGATGTAGCTATGAGTCGAGGGCACCTCTCCCGGGAGCGCCGGCTCAGCGGGATGGGTGGGCACGTCGCCCCCTCGACGGACTGGACGAGGGCCAGTTGGCAGCGCATCCGGAGCGGCCGTCCTCCTCGTCCGCATCGGCCAGGCCGAGCAGCACCGGCGGCAACCCGACCTCGATCCCGGTCAGCACCACTTGGAACGAGTGCGGTCGACCGGCCACCCCGAGGGACAGCAGCCGCCCCAGGCCACCGAGCCAGAAGACCGCGGTCAGCCAACGGACCGGCCGCGCCGGCACCGGACGCTGCGCGGCGACCCACAGCCACGCTGCGCCGTAGCCGGCGAACAGCCCCCCGTAGAAGCGCTCCCGGCTGTCGACCGTCGGCCCCGCGGAGGACAGCCCCGGCACGGACCCGTTGCCCCACAGCAGGTGCACGACCCCGATGGGCAGGCAGGCGGCACCCATCGCCCACGCCAAGCCTCGCAGAACACGAGCCACCCCACGACCTCCTTAGTAGACACGTGTGAAGTAACTGTGGCCGGGTCGGTGAACACGTGTCAAGTAACCTGGGCGAGTGCCTCCGCGGACCCGGCTCCCGCCCGACGACCGGCGCACCCAGCTGGTCGCCATCGCGGCGCGATCGTTCGCCGCGCACCCCTACGACGAGGTACGCATGGACCGGATCGCCGCGCAGGCCGAGGTGTCTCGCGGGCTGCTGTATCGCTACTTCCCCACCAAGCGCGATCTGTTCGCCGCGGTGTACCGCCGCGCCGTGAGCGACCTGCAGGCCGAGAGCCGGTTCGACCCCGACCGCGACCTCACCGACCAGATCGGCGCCGGGCTCGACGCCCATCTCGACTACTTCGAGGCCAATCGGCACGCCGTACTGGCGGCCAACCGCACCCTCGCCGGCGACCCGGTCATCCAGACGATCATCACCGACGAGCTCGTCGAGCTGCGCGACCGGCTCATCGGGGCAGTCGGGCTCTCCGGGCACTCCCGCGACCTCGCGTCGGCCGCCGTCCTGGCCTGGCTGACGTTCATCCGCACCCTCTGCCTGGAATGGCTGACAACCGACACGATCTCCCGCGACGAACTGCGACAGATGTGCCTCCGGGCCCTGCACGGCGTCCTGGGGCCGGACCTCGACGTCGGATGACCAGGTTGTCGACGGCTCCTCGACTCTGACCCCCTGAGGTCCCGGGAAAGTTGACCCCTCCCGGGATCGTCCGGGAGGTGATCACGGTGGAGGACTGGGCGGAGATCCGTCGGTTGCATCGGGCCGAGGGGCTGCCGATCAAGGAGATCGTGCGGCGGACGGGGTTGGCGCGGAACACGGTGCGGACCGCCTTGCGCAGCGAACGGCCACCCAAGTACGAGCGGCCGGCGCGGGGATCGGTGGTCGATGCCTACGAGCCGGCGATCCGGGCATTGCTGGCGGCGTGGCCGCGGATGCCGGGCCCGGTGATCGCGGCGCGGATCGAGTGGCCGCACTCGATGGGGCCGCTGAAGAAGCGCCTGGCGCTGATCCGCCCTGAGTACGTCGGGGTCAACCCGGTCGACCGGGTCGTCTATCGGCCGGGCGAGATCACCCAGTGCGACCTGTGGTTCCCCGAGACGAAGATCCCTGTCGGTGGCGGGCAGCGCTGGATGCTGCCGGTGCTGGTGATGGTGCTGGGCTACTCGCGCTACCTGTCAGCGACGATGCTGCCCTCGCGGCAGGGCGGGGACCTGCTGGCCGGCATGTGGCAGCTCATCGGTGCGCTGGAGCGGGTGTCGAAGACCCTGGTCTGGGACCGGGAGGCCGCGATCGGGGGTACCGGCAAGCCCACCGTCGAGGCGGCCGCGTTCGCCGGGACGCTGGCGACCACGATCCGACTCGCGCCGCCGCGAGATCCGGAGTTCAAGGGGATGGTCGAGCGCAACAACGGGTTCTTCGAGACCTCGTTCCTGCCTGGGCGCACGTTCACCTCGCCGGCGGACTTCAACACCCAGCTCGCTGACTGGCTCCCGCGCGCCAACAGCAGAACCGTCCGCGCGATCGGGGGCCGCCCGATCGATCTGCTCGCCGCCGACCGGGCCGCGATGCTGGCCCTGCCGCCGCTCGCCCCGACGGTCGGGATTCGGGCGCGGGTGCGGCTGGCGCGGGACTACTACGTGCGCGTGGACACCTGCGACTACTCGGTCGACCCGCGGGTGATCGGCCGCTTCGTCGACGTCGTCGCCTCACCGAACGAGGTGGTGGTGCGTTGCGGCGGCGAGCTCGTCGCCTCGCATGTCCGCTCGTGGGCCAAGCGCGCCGTGGTCACCGACCCCGCGCACGTCGAGATCGCCAAGCTGCTGCGCCGCGAACACGCCGCCCGCCGCGACGCCGATCATCGCCAAGCCCGCCGCCACGGCGACGGGCACGCGGTGATGCTGCGCGCCCTGCCCGACTACGACGCCCTGTTCGGCATCGACACCGACACCTTCACCTCGGAGGCCTCCCCGTCATGACCACCACCAACAGCAGCCCGACGGTGTCGGGACGCCCGGAGGGCCTGTCCGCGCAGCTGGCCTACCTGACCCGCGTGCTGCGGGTCCCGACCGTCGCGGCCTGCTGGGAACAGCTCGCCGCCCAGGCCCGGGAAGCGAACTGGTCGCACGAGGAGTACCTCGCCGCGTTGCTGGCTCGTCAGGTCGCCGACCGCGAGGCCGCCGGGAACACCATGCGCATCCGCACCGCGCACTTCCCGGCGGTCAAGACCCTCGAGGAGTTCAACCTCGACCATCTGCCCTCGCTGCGCCGCGACCTGCTCGCCCATCTGGCGACCGGCACCTTCGTCGCCAAGGCCGAGAACGTGATCCTGCTGGGCCCTCCGGGGATCGGGAAGACCCACCTCGCGATCGGGCTCGGGATCAAGGCCGCCCAGACCGGCCACTCGGTCCTGTTCGACACCGCCAGCAACTGGATCAACCGGCTCGCCGCCGCCCACCACGCCGGGGCACTCGAGGCCGAGCTCAAGAAGATTCGCCGCTACCGGCTGATCATCATCGACGAGGTCGGCTGTGCGCCACGAGGCGCTGAGGAACCGTGTGGGAGGAGGAGCCCACCGCGGGCCATCGCAGTGGCCGGTTGACGCTGGAGGCAGGCCGATCCCCGGGTCTGGGGGTGAGGCCGGGAGCAGCC
>NZ_JBXUHE010000030.1:0-92501 GCF_057180585.1 Actinomycetospora sp. 2LY8.5 | reverse complement strand
GAGATGGTCGTCGATGTAGACGTAGAGTCCGGTCAGGAGGGTGTCCAGGTCTGTCGTCACAAACGGATCTTGGGCGCCCTCCGCCCTCCTTCCCGGCCACCACGCCGTTCGGACTTACTCGTCTAGGGGGCGCGGTGGCTCGATCCGGGCGCTCGGCACGTTCCAGGTGCGCGCGAACTCGCCGGGGGCGTCGGCCCAGGCGCGGGCGCGGTCCTCGGGCGGGATCGGCACGGGTGCTCCATCGACCTCATCAGGCGAGGTCGGCGGAGCCGCCGGAGGGATCACGTCGGCCGGCGGCCGGGTCACGAGCGTGGCCCGGGTCAGCGTGATCGGACCGGTCGGCGTCTCGTCGACGGCGACCTCGACGTCCTCGGTCCCGATCACACGGTGCCGGGTCACGACGCGGCCGCGGTGAGCGAGCAGGGGCCGAACGCGCCGACCAGCCCCCGAGCGCGGCGACGAGCATCGCGAGCACGACGACGGCGATGATCGGCCCGCGGGACGGGCGCCGCGGCGGCGGTGCGTCGGCGACGGGCGGCGGCATCGGCACCGAGATCACTCCCCCGACGGATGCCGCACCCCGGACGGGCATGGCACTCGGAGCGGATCTCGTCGGGTGAACGCAGCGCGTTGGTCGGCACGTCGACTCGCCACTCGTTCGTGTGGCGATCCCGTCGTTCGGCGTCGCGACCTCGACTACTCCGAGGCCACGTGCTCCGTCGGTCCGAGCACCCAGCCCTGCCCCGCCGGCCGGTACAGCCCGCGCTTGGCGATGTACTGCACGACCCCGTCGGGCACGAGGTACCAGACCGGCTCCCCCGCGGCGACGCGCTCGCGGCAGGCCGTCGACGAGATCGCCATCGCCGGCACCTCGAGCAGGCTGACCGAGCCGCGCGGGAGGTGGTCGTCGACCAGCTCGAAGCCGGGCCGGGTGACGCCGACGAAGTGGGCGAGCCGGAACATGTCGTCGGCCCGGTGCCACGAGAGGATCTGCTCGAGGGCGTCGGCGCCGGTGATGAAGAAGAGCTCGTCCTCGGGGAAGATCTTCGCGAGGTCGGCGAGAGTGTCGACCGTGTACGTCGCGCCCTCGCGGTCGACGTCGACGCGGCTCACCGTGAAGCGCGGGTTCGACGCCGTGGCCACGACCGTCATGAGGTAGCGGTCCTCGGCGGGGCTCACCGACTGGCTGTCCTTGCGGTAGGGCTGCCCGGTGGGGACGAACACGACCTCGTCGAGGGCGAAGCGCACCTGCGCCTCGCTGGCGGCCACGAGGTGGCCGTGGTGAATGGGGTCGAAGGTGCCGCCCATGACCCCGATCCGGCGGCCGCTCATCCGTTCAGCCTAGGTGTTCGGCTCCCACCCGGACGCCGCGGATGTCGAGCGCCACCTCGGGGGCTTCTCCGTGCGCTCCACCCCCTCGACTCGCCGTGGTCAACGGGGACTTCGCGCGCCTAGAAGCAGCGAACAGCACGTTCGCTGCCGACCCCGCCGCTCGCCCGGCGCGCCCCACTCGAGGCCCCCGCTAGACCGGCAGCAGGCCCGACACCACACCCGCGAGCTGGGCGGCGGTGCGGCACTCGTGCATCGGGACGACCTGCCCGTAGCTGCGCGCCGCCGAGTCGCCGGTGCCCCACTGGGCCTGCGGCTCCGGGTTGAGCCAGTGCACGTGCCGGGCCTGCTCGGCCAGGTCACCGAGCACGGCAAGGTTCGGGTCACGGTAGTTGGTGCGGGCGTCGCCGAGCAGCAGCAACGAGGTCCGCGGGCCGACGACGTCGGGCCAGCCCTCGCGGAAACGTCCGAGTGCCGAGCCGTAGTCGCTGTGCCCGTCGAACGCGATCAGCCCGGGGCGCGCGGTGATCTCGGCCATGACGCCGCCGAGGTCGGCGTCGGTGCCGAACAGGTCGGTGACCTCGACGCACCCGTCGACGAAGCAGAAGATCCGGATGCGGGAGAACTGCTCCCGCAGGGCCTGGACCAGCATCATCGTGAAGTGGCTGAACCCCGCCACCGACCCCGAGACGTCGCAGAACAGCACCAGCTCCGGGCGGCCGGGGCGCGGGCGGCGGAACGCCGGGCGCATCGGGACGCCCCCGGTGGACATCGACCGGCGCAGGGTGCGGCGCAGGTCGATCGGGCCGCGTCGGGCGCGACGGCGGCGGGCGGCCAGCCGCGACGCGAGATGGCGCGCGAGCGGCGCGACGCGGCGGCGCAGGTCGGCGAGCTGCTCGGAGTTCGCGGTGAGGAACTCGACGCGGTCGCCCTGCTTCGGTACTCCCGTGCGTGCGGCCGCCTCCCGTCCCCGGATCTCCGCGCCCCGGCGGCGGGCCTCGTCGGTGACCATGCGGCGGAACGAGCTGATCCTCATCCGCACCTGGCGCCGCGAGACCTCCTCGGCGAACGGGCTGTCCCAGTCGGCGTCGGCGCCGCCGCGCAGGTCGGCGAGCACGCGCGCGAGCAGCGTCTCGGGCCGCACCGCGTTGAGCGCCTGGTAGGCCGACCACGTCGACGGGCGTCCACCCTCGCCGCGGTCGCCCCCGCCGCCCTGACCCTGGCCCCGCCCCACCGCGCCCAACCCGTCGACGACCGCGCGGGCGAGCTCGGCCATCGCGGTGTCCGCGAAGGCGTCGCCGCGCTGCAGCAGGCCGGCGAGCAGGTCGCGCAACGCCTCGAGGTCGACCGACCCGTCCTCGGCGTAGGGCAGCGCGACCTCGCCGAGCGCGGCGCCCTGCCCGAGCGGGAACCAGAGGTCGAACAGCGCGTCGAACACCGCCCGCTGCCCGGAGCGGCGCAGCATCGCCGCGGCGAGGCCCTCGCGCAGCTGCTCGCGCTGCAGCAGGTCGAGCTCGGCGATCACCGCGGCGGCGTCGACCGACTCCCCCGGCCCCACCGCGATCCCGGCCCGACGCAGCGCGCCGACGAAGTCGACGAGGTACGCGGGGAGACCGCCGGTGACCGCCGTCACGGTGCGGCTCCCGTGCGCTGCGTGTCCGCCGGGGCCATCAGTTCAGCCGGAGCTCGGCGACGACCTTCTGCGCGTCGGCCTGGTGCTTGAGCACGACGCCCAGGGTGGAGCGCACCGTCTCGTCGTCGAGGGTGTCGAGGCCGAGCGCGAGCACCGTGCGGCCCCAGTCGATGGTCTCCGACACCGATGGTGCCTTGCGCAGCTGGATGCCGCGCAGCACGTTGACGATCCGCACGAGCTCCTCGGCGAGCGCCTCGGGCAACCGGGGCACGCGGGCGAGCACGATCCGGCGCTCGAGATCGGGGTCGGGGAAGTCGAGGTGCAGGAACAGGCACCGGCGCTTGAGCGCCTCGGACAGCTCGCGGGTGGCGTTCGAGGTGAGCAGCGTGAACGGGCGCTGGTTCGCCGTGATCGTGCCCCACTCGGGGACGGTGACCTGGAAGTCGCCGAGCACCTCGAGGAGCAGGCCCTCGACCTCGACGTCGGCCTTGTCGGTCTCGTCGACGAGCAGCACCGTCGGGTCCTCGCGCCGGATCGCGGTGAGCAGCGGGCGCGGGAGCAGGAACTCCTCGGAGAACACGTCGTCGCGCGTGGCGTCCCACGACTCGGGGTGGGTGGGCGACGATGCTGCCGCGGTGATCCGCAGCAGCTGCTTGGCGTGGTTCCACTCGTAGAGCGCGCGCGCCTCGTCGATGCCCTCGTAGCACTGCAGGCGCACGAGCCCCGCCCCCGTGGCCTCGGCCACGGCCCGCGCCAGCTCCGTCTTGCCGACGCCCGCCGGGCCCTCGACGAGCAGCGGCTTGCCGAGGCGGTCGGCGAGGAAGACGGTGGTCGCGACGGCGGTGGACGCGAGGTAGCCGACGTCGGCGAGCCGTGTCACGACGTCGTCGACGGAGTCGAACAACGTCTTCTGGCCGACCGGCTCGGTGCTCACGCGCCGCATCCTGCCTGCCGCGTCGCATGTTGTCCCGGCGATGTGGGCGAAGCCGGCCACGCCGACGTTGAAGGTCAGGGAAGCCACCTCGATCATGAGGACCATGACGGATGGCCCGGTCCTGCTGCACGGCGCCCGCACGCCCGGGTCGACGGGCGCGGTCGACGTGCGCCTCGCCCGCGGGGTCGTGGCGTCCGTCACGCCCGCCGGCGAGGTCGACGCGCAGCCCGGCGACGAGGTCGTCGACGCCCGGGGCGCCACCGTCATGCCGGGCCTGGTCGACGCGCACGTGCACTGGTCGCAGTGGGCCCAGGCGCGCCGGCGCGTCGACGTCGGTCACGCCCGCGCCCCCGAGGAGGTCGCGACGATCATGGCGGCGGCAGCTCGCGGCGCGCCGGGACTGGTCGTCGGGCACGGCTTCCGCGCGGCGCTGTGGTCCCGCGCGCCGCACAAGGACATGCTCGAGCGCGTGGCGCCGGGCGTGCCGATCGCGCTGGTCAGCGACGACCTGCACGCCGTCTGGCTCAGCCCCGCCGGCCTGGCACGCTTCGGCCGCGACCACCCGACGGGCCTGCTGCGCGAGCAGGAGGCGTTCGCCGTCATGGGCGAGCTGTCCGCGGTGCCGGACCCCGACGAGCTGGACCGCTGGGTGGCCGAGGCGTCCGCGGAGGCCGCGGCGCGCGGGCTGAGCGGGATCCGCGACTTCGAGTACGACGACACCCCGGCGACCTGGGTGCGACGGGCGGAACACGGGCTGTCGCTGCGGGTCGAGGCCGCGGTCTGGGAGCCGTGGCTCGCCGCGACGCTCGACCGCCACCACCGGACGGGCGACGTCGTCGGTCACCTAGTGCGCGTCGGGCCGTTCAAGATCCTCGCCGACGGCTCCCTGAACACGCGCACCGCCGCGTGCCACCACGCCTACCCCGACCCCGCCGACGGCCACGGCGCGCTCAACATCGACCCCGGTGACCTCCGCGAGCTCATGGCCCGCGTCGCCCGCCACGGCCTGCACCCCGCCGTCCACGCCATCGGCGACCGCGCCAACGCCGTCGTGCTCGACGCGTTCGCGCACGTCGAGGGCCCCGGCAGCATCGAGCACGCGCAGCTGGTCGCGGCCGAGGACGTCGCCCGCTTCGCGCGCCCCGGCCTCGTCGCGTCGGTGCAGCCCGCCCACCTGGTCGACGACCGCGACGTCGCCGAACGGCACTGGCCCGACGTCCACGCCCGCGCCTACCCCTACGCCGACCTCGTCGCCGCCGGCGCGCGCCTGGCGTTGGGGTCCGACGCTCCGGTGGCGCCGCCCGACCCGTGGGCCGCGATCGCCGCGGCCGTCGCGCGCACCGGCGACGAGCGCCCGCCGTGGCACCCCGAGCAGGCCCTCGACGTCGTGACGGCCCTGCGCGCCTCGTGCGGCGGGCATCTCGAGCCGCGCCCCGGCGACCCGGCCGACGTCGTGCTCCTCGACGAGGACCCGCTGCACGCCGACCCGGGCACGCTGCGCGCGATGCCGGTGCGGGCGACCGTCCTCGCGGGACGGTTCACGCACCGGGTCGGCTAGTACTGGTTGGCGCGGGCGTCCACCTTCAGCGCCGCATCGATCGCCGACGCGGGCACGTGGGTCCCCGAGATGCTCTTGGCCATCTTCCCGGCGGTCGGGACGTCGCCGCGGCCGGGCCAGCTCGCCGCGTCCCACAGCGACGACCGCGCGAAGGCCTTCGCGCAGTGCAGGAAGAGCTCGTCGATCTCGACGACGACCGCGAGCTCCGGCGTCTTGCCCTTGACGACGAACCGGTCCGCGAACAGCGGATCCCGGAAGATCCGGGCGCGCCCGTTGATCCGCAGCGTGTGGTCGCGCCCGGGCACGAGGAACAGCATCCCGACGTGCGGGTGGTCGAGGATGTTGCGGAACGAGTCGAGCCGGTGGTTGCCGGGTCGGTCGGCGAACGCGACCGCCTTCCCGCCCTCGAGCACGAGCACCTGGCCCGCGGGGTCGCCGCGCGGCGAGACGTCGACGCTGCCGTCGGCGCCGGTGGTGGCGAGCAGGAAGAACGGCGAGGCCTCGAGGAACCGGCGGGACTGGTCGTCGACGTGGTCGATCGCCTTCTCGGCGATGAACTGCGCGGGCTCGGGCACGACGGCGCGCAGCGCGGCCAGGTCGGTGATCTCCGGCATCAGGTGCTCCGGTGGGAGAGGTTTACTGAGGTGACCCTAACTCAGAACGCCGTTCCGAGACCATCGGGTCACACGAAGGCCCCCGCGTAGGCACTGAGCGCGGGCTGGCCACCGAGGTGGGCGTCGAGGACGGTCGAGTCCGCGCCGATGTCGAAGCCCGCGGGGTCGAGGCGCACGCGCTCCTGTCTCCACGCGCGCGCCGCGCTGTCCGGACTGTCGGGCGCCTGTGCTTTCGTGGGGGCATGACGGCGACCACCGACCTCCGCTCGGACGCCGAGGCGACGCTGCAGCGCCTCGCCGGCCCCGACGCCGCGCTGCGCGAGGACCAGTGGGCCGCCATCCACGCGCTCGTGGCCGAGGGGCGGCGCGCCCTCGTCGTCCAGCGCACCGGGTGGGGCAAGAGCGCGGTCTACTTCGTCGCCACGGCGCTGATCCGGCGGCGGGGCGGGGGCCCCACGGTCATCGTCAGCCCGCTGCTCGCCCTCATGCGCAACCAGATCGACGCGGCGAACCGCGCGGGCATCCACGCGGTGACGGTCAACTCCGCCAACACCGACGACTGGCAGGACGTCTACGCCGAGGTCCAGGCGGGCGCGGTCGACGTGCTGCTCGTCAGCCCGGAGCGGCTCAACAACCCCGAGTTCCGCGATCAGGTGCTCCCCGAGCTCAGCCGCACCGCGGGCATGCTCGTCGTCGACGAGGCGCACTGCATCTCCGACTGGGGGCACGACTTCCGGCCCGACTACCGCCGGTTGCGCACCCTGATCGCCGACCTGCCCGACGGCGTGCCGGTGCTGGCCACCACGGCGACGGCGAACGATCGGGTGACCACGGACGTCGCCGACCAGCTGGGCGTCTCGAGCAGTCACGACCACGCGCTGGTGCTGCGCGGCGAGCTCGACCGCGAGTCGCTGCGCCTCGGGGTGCTGCCGCTGGACAAGGGCGCGGATCGCTTCGCCTGGCTCGCCCAGCACCTCGACGACCTGCCGGGCTCGGGCATCGTCTACACGCTGACGGTCTCGGCGGCCGACGAGCTCGCCGCGTTCCTGCGCGAGCGGGGGCACCCGGTCGCCGCCTACACGGGCAAGACCGATCCCGCCGAGCGCGAGCGCGCCGAGGACGACCTGCTGGCCAACCGGGTCAAGGCCCTGGTGGCGACGAGCGCGCTGGGCATGGGGTTCGACAAGCCCGATCTCGGCTTCGTCGTGCACCTCGGGGCGCCGCAGTCGCCGGTGGCCTACTACCAGCAGATCGGCCGCGCGGGCCGTGGCGTCGAGCGCGCCGAGGTGCTGCTGCTCCCCGGCCCGGAGGACCGCGACATCTGGGCGTACTTCGCCTCGCTGGCCTTCCCCGCCGAGCCGCAGGTCCGCGTGGCCCTCAGCGTCCTCGACGACGCCGGGCGCCCGATGTCCACGGCCGCCCTGGAGCCGCGGGTGGAGCTGAGCCGCGGTCGGCTGGAGATGATGCTCAAGGTCCTCGACACCGACGGCGCCGTCCGCCGCGTCAAGGGCGGGTGGGAGGCCACCGGGCAGCCGTGGGAGTACGACGGCGCCCGCTACACCGGGCTCGCCAAGGCCCGGCGCGCCGAGCAGCAGGCGATGCTCGACTACATCGCCACCGGCGGCTGCCGCATGGAGTTCCTTCGCCGCCAGCTCGACGACCCGGGAGCCGCCCCGTGCGGGCGCTGCGACAACTGCACCGGCCGCCACGCCGACCCGACGATCGGCGAGGACGTCCGCGTGCAGGCGCAGACGACGCTCGACCGGCCCGGGGTCCCGCTGCCGCCACGCAAGCAGTGGCCCAGCGGCATGGACGCCCTGGACGTGCCGCTCAAGGGCAAGATCGCGGCCGGTGACGCCGCCGAGGAGGGCCGGGCGCTCGGCCGCCTCACCGACGTCGGATGGGGCCCGCGCCTGCGCCCGCTGCTGCGGTCCGACGACCTCGTGCCCGACGCCGCGGTCGACGCCGTCGTCGAGGTGCTCAAGGGCTGGGACTGGGCACAGCGCCCGGCGAGCGTGGTCTGGCTGCCCTCGCGTCGGCGCCCGGTGCTCGTCGAGAGCTTCGCCCAGCGCATCGCGAGCATCGGGCGCCTGCCCCTGCTCGGCGCGCTGGCCGACACCGCTCCCCCGATCTACGAGGACCCGGAGGACCCCGACAACGGAGCCGAGCCCGAACAGCCCAACTCCGCCCAGCGCCTCGCCGAGGTGTGGTCTCGGCTGTCGGTCCCCAGCGGGATGGACCCGAGCGCCGGCCCGGTCCTGCTCGTCGACGACGTCGCCGACTCGGGGTGGACGCTCACCGTCGCCGCAGCGCGGCTGCGACGGGCGGGCGCGCCGGCCGTGCTGCCGCTGGTCCTGGCCACCACGACCTGAGGGGCCGGGCCGGTCCTCGTCGTGTTCTCGCCCCGTTCTCAGGGGCCGTTCAGCTCCGTCCGCGACACTCGCGGGTGAAATGTCGGGGTTGCCCGATTCCCGACGCGCTCCGCCCTCCGACGAGAGGACCCGAGCATGACGACGCCCCGCACGCCCGAGCCCTCCGAGCCGCGCCCGCTCTCGGACCGCGAGAAGCGCGCCCTCCACGACCTCGAGGCCCGCCTCGTCGACGACGACCCGGCGCTGAGCCTGAGCCTGCGCCGGCCCGCGCCGTGGCGGCAGCACCTGTCGAACCAGGCCCTGAACGTGATCGTCCAGGTCGCCGTGGTGGTCGCCGTGCTCGTGGTCGTGCTGCCCGCCCCGTGGGGCGCGGCGCTCGTCGCCGTCGCCCTCATGGTCGTCCCCGGGACGCTGTCGATCCTCGCGTCGCGTCAGGAACAGCAGGCGCGCCGTGAGCACGGGGAATCGTGACCCCGACCGACCGGCCGGTTCCCGAGACCCGTCCGTGGGTGGTATGCCCTGCGGTGTGACGGTCGCCGCGCTCTACCGCTATCCCGTCAAGTCCATGCGCGGAGAGTCCCTGAGCCGCGCCGTGCTCGACGAGCGCGGGGTCGCGGGCGATCGCGCCTATGCGGTGCTCGACGTCGAGTCCGGCATCATCGCGAGCGCCAAGGTGCCCAAGCGCTGGGCCACGCTGCTGGAGTTCTCGGCGACGTTCGCGGGCGAGCCGGTGGCCGGTGAGCCCGCCCCGCCGGTGATCATCACGTTCCCGGACGGGTCGACCCGCCGCAGTGACGACCCCGACGTCGACCAGGCGCTCTCCGACGTACTGGGTCGCGAGGTCCGGCTCGTCACGACCGCGCCCGAGGCGCCCAGGTTCGAGGAGCTCTGGGCCGACCTCGACGGGATGGACCGCGAGAGCCTGGCCCCCGAGCACATCATCGACGCCACCACGTCGCGCCGGGAGGACACCGGCGAGGCGATCAGCAGCTTCGACGTCGCCGCGTTCGCCCCACCCGGGCGGTTCTACGACCTCGCCGCCCTGCACGTCGTCACCGAGTCGACCTTGGAGCGGCTCGCCGAGCTCGCGCCCGAGAGCGACGTCGACGTCCGCCGCTACCGCCCCAACGTCGTGCTCGCCGACACCGGCTCCGGGTTCGTCGAGAACGAGTGGCCGGGCCGGGAGATGACGCTCGGCGACGTGCGGGTCGCCTACACGTTCCAGACCATGCGCTGCGTCATGACGACGATGGCCCAGGGCGATCTCCCCGACGACCGCAATACGCTGCGCACCGTCGCGAAGAACAACCGCATCATGATCGAGAAGCCCGAGGTCGCCGGCACGTGGGCCTGCGCCGGGGTGTATGCCGACGTGAGCGCCGGCGGCGAGGTCGCCGTCGGGGACACCCACGCCTGACCGATCGCCCTACCCGAGGAGACGCACCGGTGGACACCCGCTCGAGCACCGTCGACGGGGTGCTCTCCCGCAGCGCCCGCCGCACCCCGGACCGCGTGGCGCTGCTCTTCGCGGACCGCCGCTGGACCTACCGGGAGCTGGACGACGCCGTCACCCGCGCGGCCGGGTTCCTCGCCGAGCTCGGCGTGGGCGCGGGGGACCGCGTCGCCACCTACGGCACGAACTCCGATGCGTACCTGCTCGCCTTCCTGGGCGCCTCGAGACTCGGCGCGATCCACGTGCCGATCAACTACGCGCTCACCGGCGAGGAGCTCGGGTACCTGATCGAGCAGTCGGGCAGCCGCCTGCTGCTGATCGACCCGGCGCTCGCCGGGCCCGTCGACGCGCTCCCGGAGCAGCCCCAGCAGGTGGTGCCGCTGCGCGACGCCCCCGGCTCGCTGCTCGACCGGGCCCGCACCGGCGACATCCCGGAGCTGACGGCCACGGTCGCCGACACCGACCTCGTCCAGCTCCTCTACACCTCGGGCACCACGTCGCGCCCCAAGGGCGCGATGATGACCCACCGCGGCCTGGTGCACGAGTACGTCTCCGGCGTGCACTCGCTGGCGATGTCGGAGAACGACCGCCCGCTGCACGCGATGCCGCTGTACCACTCGGCGGGCATGCAGCTGTTCCTCATGCCCTACCTCATGGTCGGTGCGACCAACCACCTCATGGAGGCGCCGGACATCCCCGAGATCCTGCGCCGGGTCGAGGCCGACGGCATCGGCGCGATCTTCCTGGCCCCGACGGTCTGGGTGCCGCTGGTCAACCACGACGACTTCGGCACCCGCGACCTCACCAGCCTGCGCAAGGCGTTCTACGGCGCGTCGATCATGCCGGTGCCGGTCCTGAACCGGCTGCGCGCGGCGCTGCCGGCGCTCGGGGTCTACAACTGCTTCGGCCAGTCCGAGATCGGACCTCTCGCTACGGTGCTGCAGCCCGAGGAGCACGACGAGCGCCCCGACTCCTGCGGGCGCCCGGTGCTCTTCGTCGAGCTGCGGGTGATCGACGACGAGGGCCGCGACGTCGCGCCGGGCGACACCGGCGAGGTGGTCTACCGCTCGCCGCAGCTCTGCGAGGGCTACTGGGACAAGCCCGAGGAGACCGCCGAGGCCTTCCGCGACGGCTGGTTCCACTCCGGCGACCTCGTGCGCATCGACGAGCAGGGCTACATCACCGTCGTCGACCGCATCAAGGACGTGATCAACACCGGCGGCGTGCTCGTCGCGTCCCGCGAGGTGGAGGACGCGCTGTACACCCACGAGGCCGTGGCCGAGGTGGCCGTCATCGGGACGCCGGACGAGCGCTGGATCGAGGCGGTCACGGCGTTCGTCGTCCAGAAGACCGAGGTCTCGGAGGACGAGCTGATCACCCACGTGCGCGGCCGGCTCGCGGGCTTCAAGACACCGAAGAACATCCACTTCGTCGGCGAGCTGCCCCGCAACCAATCGGGCAAGCTGCTCAAGCGCGTCCTGCGCGACCAGGTCCCGAAGTCGTGACCGAGGTGCCGCCGCGCCGGGGGAACTGGTTCACGCGGGGCGGCTGGTGGTTCTTCGTGCACGTGCTCAGCATGGGCCTGCTGCTGCCCGTGCCGCTGGCGCACGCCGCCGTGCGCACACGCCGCGCTCCCTACGTCGCGCTCTCGATCGCCTCGGTCGTGCTCACCGTGACCACGTTCGTGCTGGTCCGGGTCTCCGACCGCACGCCGGACGGGCAGTCGTACGGTCTCGCGTCGGACCTCTCGTCGGCCACCATCCTCACGAGCCTGTTCGGCGGCCTCGTCCTGCTCATCCTCATCCGGCCCCGGGTCTTCGACCGCCCCGCGCCGAAGCCCACCGGGTGGGACCGCCCGCCGCCGGACCCGGCGATCGCCGCGGCCCTCGCCGCCCGCGAGCGCCGCGCGGAGGCCCGCCGCCTGGCCGCGCAGGACCCGCTGCTCGCCCGAGAGCTCCGCATCGGACGTCCCGACCTGACGCGGACCTACGACGACGGCGGCCTCGTCGACCTCAACACCGCGCCCGGACCCGTCATCGCCCGGACCCTCGGGATCGCGCCCGCCCACGCCGAGATGATCGTCACCGGCCGGGCCGCGGCGGGCCGGTTCACCGCCGTCGAGGACGTCTTCGCCTGGGTGGACCTGCCCTACGAGGTGTGGGACCAGGTGCGCGACCGCGGCGTGGTCCTGGGACGCTGACGCCCCCGACCGGTGGAGGCCCGTGGTGCAGGACCAGGTGACCGAGCACGTCGAGGCGTCGCCGGAAGCGGTGTGGGCGCTCGTCGCCGACGTGACGCAGACGCATCGCTACAGCGAGGAGACCTTCGAGGCCGAATGGCTCGACGGCGCCGAGGGGCCGGCGGTCGGGACCCGCTTCCGCGGGCACGTGCACCGCAACGGCCGGGGCCCGACGTACTGGTCGACCTGTCGGATCACCGCGTGCGAGCCGGGCCGGGAGTTCGGCTTCGAGGTCGTCGTCGGCGGCCGGTCGATCAACAACTGGCACTACCGGTTCGAGCCGGCCGGCACCGGCACGGACGTCACCGAGTCCTTCCACCTCACGCCGAGCGTCGGAACGCGCCTCTACTGGGCGCTCGCCGGGTGGGCCCGGGGGCGGACCAACCGCGCGAACATGCGCGCGACACTGCAGAAGATCAAGGCGATCGCCGAGTCCGAGGGTCGGCCGGCCACCTGAGTTCCCTGCTCAGCACGGGTGCGCTTCAAGGAGCGCACGAGCCGCGACAAGGACCGACGCACGCGGTTGCCGCACCTGGTCGTCACGCCCGGCGGCTACCGCGCGTTCGACCCCGAGTTGGTGCGCGACCGCAAGGACCTGCAGGAGACGACGGTCCGCACGGAGCTGCGGAACCAGGACAACGGCCCCGAGCTCGACGCGCCGCGCCATCTCGCCGGCATCGTCTAGTCCGCCGTCTCGAAGGACCCGGAGAACACCACCGCCGAGGACGCCCGAGGACGCCCGAGGACGCCGAGGACGCCGAGGACGCCGCCGCCGTCACCGAGAACCTGCGCGAGCTGCTGCGCGTCGCCCGCAACCTCGATCACCGGCGCGAGTACGGCACGCCGGCCGTCGACGACCGCACCAGCGCCCGGGAGCCGACCGCGCGAGCACGCGCCCTGTCCGCGGAGGCCCTCGAGAACGGGCGTGCCACCCGCGATCTCCTCTGAGACTCCCCCGACGCCGGTGGCTGGGGTGCTCACATGCCGGAGGCACCGATCGCCGTCGACGCCGGCACCACCACGTACTGACGCAGGCACAGGTCGGTGAACACCACCGGGCCCCGCGGGCCGGGGACGTGGTCGACATTGATCCCGGTCTCCGGCACGCGGCGCAACTTGACGCCGTCGAGGAGCCGGGTCGTCGCGTTCCAGAACACACCGGTACCCGCGTAGGTGTCGAGGAACGCCCGGGCCGCCGCCTCGTCCGCGGTGACGATCGCGGCGGCGAGGCCCGAGGTCTCGCGGTTGGCGATCGCCGCCGCGTCGGCGGGCCCGTCGGCGGGGGCGACGGTCACGGTCGCCTCGTTCCCGTCGTCGAGCGCCCACTCGTGCCCGAGGGCGTGGTCGTGCGGGGGCAGCGAGGCGCGCAGCCCGTGCTCGGAGAGGAGCTCGACCAGCCCGGGGACGACCTCGTCCCAGCGGTGGCGCTCGACGAGCAGGAGGTTGAGCCGGTTGCAGACGCCGAGCCGGTCGATCGACGACGTGACCATGATGCGCGTGAGGTCGGGCGGCGCGGCGCGGTCGACGTAGAGGACCCCGCCGCCGTCGGCGTGGGCGAGGGTGCGCACGCCGTGCTGGGCGGCCTCGAGACCGAGCGACCGCGTGGTGTCGCCGGACCCGCGCAGGATCACCAGCGGGACGAGCGCCGGGCGGCGGACGAGCTCGACGGCGCACTCGCGCCGCGGATCGGCGATGAGCACGACCGCGTCCGGGTCGAGGCCCGCGCCGGCCAGCGCGGGCGCGACGACGGCTTCCATGAGTGCGGTGGCCGACGCGAGCGCGGCGCCCCCGGTGCGCAGCACCCCCGCGTTGCGCGACTTCACCAGCTGCGACGCCACGTCAACGACCACGTTGGGCCGCGCCTCGAAGTTCGCGCCGATCACCCCGACCGGGCGCCTGCGCTCGATCAGCCGCAGGCCGTCGGGGCGCTCCTCGAGCACGGTGTCGATCTCGGGTGTGGGCACGTCGGCGAGCTCGCGCAGCGTCTCGGCCATCGCGTCGAGGCGCGTCTGGTCGAGGCGCAGCCGGTCGACGAGCGCCGGCGTGGTCCCGGTGCTCTCGGCCGCCGCGACGTCGGCGACGTTCGCGGCGAGCACCGTGTCCGCGGCCTCGGTGAGCAGACGCGCCATCCGGCGCAGGGCGTCGGCGACCTCGACGTCGTTCGCGGCCGCCATCCGCGGGGCCGCCGCGGCGGCACGGCGGCCGCAATCGGTGACGATCTCCGCGGGGTCGGTGGTGACGGGGGCGGCGGTGGTCGCGGTCACGGTGGTCGTCTGGCCCTGCACGCCCGCATTATGCCCGCACCCGGCGGCCCGCCCCGACCGCCCGTCCGGCCCGCCCGGGGAGCGGCCGTCCCCTGGTCACGCGCCGCGTCTGACAGGCTGAGACGACCGTGCACGATCCCAGGGAGGCCCGCCGTGACCGCTCAAGGTCCCGCTCGTCCCCGAGGACGAGCTCGGTCCACCGAGCCTGGTGGAGCTGGCCCTGACGCGCATCCGAGCCGACATCGTGCGGGGTGCGCTGGTACCGGGTGAGCGTCTGGTCGAGGAGCAGCTGACCCGGCGGTTCGGGGTGAGCCGCGCGCCGGTGCGCGAGGCGTTGCGCCTGCTGGCGCAGCAGGGGCTCGTCGAGCACCTGCCGCGGCGGGGGTGCGGGTCGTCGAGCTGTCGTCGCGCGACATCCAGGAGCTGTTCGACCTGCGCGACGCCCTCGAGCGCGTCGCCGTCGTGACCGCGCTCTCGGCTACGCCTTCGCCGCCGTCGTCCTCGTCGCCTTCGGCCTCGTCGAGCGGCGCCGCGCCGGGCTCGTGGCCGACGAGCCGGACGAGCCGGACGAGCCGGACGAGCCCGAAGCCACGACCGAGGGCACCACCGGGGACGTTCCCGCACCTCGCACCCCCGGCGACGTCCCGGCGTCACCCGAGGGCCCGGTCCGCGCGTGAGGGGAGCCCCACCCCGGAGACCGTCCTGGACCGTCCCGAGGTCGTCGCCGCGGTGGCCGCGGCCTTCGAGCGCTACGAGCAGGCGGTGCGAGAGGCCGACGTCGCCACGATGACCGAGCTGTTCTGGCCCGCAGCCGTCAGCCGGGCGAGCCGGCCTCGGCGGTGCTCGGGTCGGGGACGCTCGCGAGGACCGGGACGAGGTCGTCGGCGTGCACCACTTCCCGGCGCAGGTCCGCCGGGAGGTCGTCGCTGGAGCGCCCGGAGATCTCGGGGAGCTCCTCGGCGTCGAACGCCACGACGCCGCGCGCGACCACCTCGCCGCGCGGGTCGACGAGGTCGACGACGTCGCCGGCCTCGAAGTCGCCGTCCGAACCGACGATCCCGGCGGCGAGCAGGGAGCGGCGCCCGCCCACGACGGCCCGGACCGCGCCGGCGTCGAGGTGCAGGCGCCCGCGCGTACCGGCCATGTGGCGCAGCCAGAACCGGCGCGCCGAGAGCCGGGGCCCGTGGGGCGCGAAGACCGTGCCCACCTCGGCGCCGTCGAGGGCGGTGGACGCCTCGGCGGCGGCGGCCACGAGCACCGGCACCCCGGCTCCGCTGGCGAGGTCCGCGGCCGCGAGCTTGGAGGCCATACCGCCGGTGCCCAGCGAGGACGCCTTGCCGACGCGGACGCCGGCGAGGTCGGCGCCGCCGGTGACCTCGCGGACGAGGCTCGCTCCCGGCGAGCGCGGGTCGGCGTCGTACACGCCGTCGACGTCCGAGAGCAGCACGAGCGCGTCGGCGGAGATGACGTGCGCGACGAGCGCGGCGAGCCGGTCGTTGTCGCCGAAGCGGATCTCGTCGGTGGCCACGGTGTCGTTCTCGTTCACCACCGGGACGACGCCGAGACCGAGCAGGCGCTCGAAGGTCCGCTGGGCGTTGCGGTAGGGCTGGCGGCGCACGACGTCGTGGGAGGTCAGCAGCACCTGGCCGACCGTGCGGCCGTGGCGGGCGAACGCCTCGGCGTAGGCGTGGGTGAGGTGCAGCTGCCCGACGCCGGCCGCGGCCTGCTGCGTCGCGAGGTCGCGGGGCCGGCGTGGGAGCCCGAGGGGGCGCAGGCCAGCCGCGATGGCGCCCGACGACACGAGCACCACCTGGGTGGCGACGGCGCGGGCGGCCACGGCGTCGACCAGCGCGTCGAGGCGCGTGACGTCCAGCCCACCGTCGACACTGGTCAGTGACGTCGAGCCGACCTTGACGACGAGCCGGCGCGCACCGGCCACGGCCTCGCGGGCGCTCACCGAGGGTCGTCCTCGTAGTCCTCGTGCCACGGCGTGATGCCGAGCTCGTCGTCGCTGCGGCGGCGGCGGCGCTCGTCGCGGGCGGCGCGGCGGTCGGTGGCCGACGGGCGGTCGACCCGCTCGGCGCCCTCGAGGCGGGGGTCGGTACCGCGATTGCCGCGCATCGCCGCGACGCCGGCCGGGGTCGAGGGCTCCCAGTCGAACGTGTAGACGCCGATCGTGACCATGTCGCCGGGCACCGCGCCGGCCTCGGCGAGGGCCTCCTCGACGCCGAGGCGGGCGAGCCGGTCGGCGAGGTAGCCGACGGCCTCGTCGTTGGCGAAGTCGGTCTGGCGCACCCAGCGCTCGGGCTTCTCGCCGAGGACCCGCCAGCCCTCCTCGGGATCGGGCTCGACGCGGAACCCGGTGTCGTCGACCGCGGTGGGACGCAGCACGACCCGCGGCGCGGCCGAGGGCGCCGCGGCGGCACGAGCGTCGTCGACGGCGGCGGCCATCGCGTAGGCGAGCTTGTCCAACCCGGCGTGGCTCGCCGTGGAGATCTCGACGACCGGCCAGCCGAACGCGGCCACGTCGTCGCGGACCATCTCCGCGAGGTCGGCGGCGTCCGGGACGTCGATCTTGTTGAGGGCGACGATCCGGGGCCGCGCGGCGAGGTCGGTGCCGAGCGCGGGGGTGTAGGCGGCGAGCTCGTGCTCGAGAGCGCGGATGTCGGAGACCGGGTCGCGGTCGGCCTCGAACGTCGCGCAGTCGACGACGTGCACGAGCACCGAGCAGCGCTCGATGTGCCGGAGGAAGTCGAGGCCCAGGCCCTTGCCGCTGCTCGCGCCCGGGATGAGGCCCGGGACGTCGGCGACGGTGAAGGTGCTCGCACCGGCCGAGACGACGCCGAGGTTGGGCGCCAGGGTCGTGAACGGGTAGTCGGCGACCTTCGGCTTGGCGGCACTCATGGCGCTGACCAGCGAGGACTTGCCGGCGCTCGGGTAGCCGACGAGCCCGACGTCGGCCATCGAGCGCAGCTCGAGCACGAGATCGCGCGACTCCCCCGGCTCGCCGAGCAGCGCGAACCCCGGGGCCTTGCGCGAGGGGCCCGCGAGCGCGGCGTTGCCGAGGCCGCCCCGCCCGCCGCGCACGGCGACGAACCGCGTGCCGAGCCCGGTGAGGTCGCCGAGCACCTCGCCGTCGGTGTCGAGCACGACGGTACCCTCGGGCACGGCGAGCTCGATGTCCTCGGCGTTGGCGCCGTTGCGGAAGCTGCCCATGCCCGGGCGGCCGTGGCCCGCCGTGGCGTGCGGCCGGTGGTGGAAGTCGAGCAGCGTGTGCACGCCGGGGTCGACGACCAGCACGACGTCTCCGCCGCGCCCGCCGTTGCCACCGTCCGGGCCGCCGAGCGGCACGAACTTCTCCCGGCGGATCGACGCGCACCCGTGGCCGCCGCTGCCCGCCGTGACGTGCAGCGTCACGTGGTCGACGAAGCGGGCCATCTCCTCGGCGTGTCCTTCCCGGTGTGTCGTGTCAGCGACGTGGCGTCGCTGTCATCCAGTGTCCGCAACGCCACGCGCTCGATCGCGGGCGGAGACGAACGAAAGGGGTGGGTCCGAGTCCGGACCCACCCCTGACGGTACTGCTGCTGTCATCGGCCTTCGGCGCCGCAGCTCCGCTGCGCTGCGTGTGGACCGATCAGGCGGAGGCGGTCTCCTCCGCCGGGATGACGTTGACGTTCTTGCGCCCGCGCTTCGACCCGAACGTCACCGCGCCGGGAACGAGAGCGAACAGCGTGTCGTCACCGCCGCGGCCGACACCGGTGCCCGGGTGGAACTTGGTGCCGCGCTGGCGGACGAGGATCTCGCCGGCCTTGACCACCTGGCCGCCGAAGCGCTTGACGCCGAGCCGCTGGGCGTTGGAGTCGCGACCGTTGCGGGAGCTGGATGCACCCTTCTTGTGAGCCATGGCTGCTCCCCTTACTTCGAGATGTTCGTGACCTCGAGGCGGCTGTAGCGCTGGCGGTGGCCGACGCGCCGCTTGTACCCGGTCTTGTTCTTGTACTTCAGGATCTTGATCTTCGGGCCCTTGTTCTCACCGACGATGTTGCCGGTGATGGAGACCTTCTCGAGGTCGGAGGCCGTGCTGAGCACGGTGCTGCCGTCGACGATGAGCACGGGCTGCAGGTCGACCGTGTCACCGTCGAGGAGCTCCACGTCGATGACGTCGCCGACCGCGACCTTGTACTGCTTGCCGCCGGTCTTCACGATCGCGTACATCTTCCGCGGGACTCCTGTCTGCGTGGCTTTCCGGCTCCGGCGCGGCCCGTGCGGGTGGGGCCCGGCGCGCTGGCGCCGCGGGTGACGACCCGGCGGGCACCGAACTCCTAGGGTACCCGCCCCCGTGGTGCGGGTCCGACCCCGGGGGCCGACCCGCACCGCGGAAGCTCCGGACGATCAGTCGGTGGGCGGTCCCGCCGGGCGCGAGGCCGCGCGACGGCGCCCCCGGCGAGCGGTACCGGTGCCGGTCGGCGCCGCGGCCGGCTCGGGGGTCTCGGCGGCTTCGTGGGACGCGTCGGACGAGGTCCCCGCCGGCGTCACGAGCGCCTCGTCACGACCGTGACCGTTGCCGTTCGCGGCCCCGATCGCGCCGGTGATGCGCGGCGTGGTCGCAGTGTCGGCGACCGTGTCGGTGGCGGCGTCCGTCCCCGTGTCCGGGCCGGTGCCGTTGCTGCCCGGGACGTGCTCGGCGAGGTCCGCCTCGAGGGCGACCTCCGCCTGCACGGCCTCGTGGATCGCTTCCTCGACGGCCTCGTCGGCGGTCTCCTCGCTGCTCTCGGCGCCGTCCTGCTCCGCGCCGCTCGCCACGGCGAGGCCCGCCTCGAGCTCGACCTCGGCCTCGTCCGCCTCGATGACGGTCTCGGCCGGGACCGTGTCCGGAGTCTCCGCGTCCTCGACGTCCTCGGCGTCCTCGACGTCCTCGGCGCCACCTGGCACGAGACCGCTGGCGGCGGCGACGGTCGCGGGCGAGGCACCGTCGGACCGCTCCGCCCGGCGGCCGCGCCGGCCGCGACGGCCCGAGCCGCCCTCCTTGGCGTCCTTCGACTCCTTCGCGTCCTTGGAGTCCTTGGAGTCCTTGGAGTCCTTCGACCCGTTCCCGTTCGACGACCCGTGCTCGTGACCCGTCACCGGCTCGGTGGAGACGATGACCCCGCGGCCGCGGCAGTGCTCGCACGTCGTCGAGAACTCGTCGAGCAGGCCCTGCCCGACGCGCTTGCGGGTCATCTGCACCAGACCGAGAGACGTGACCTCGGAGACCTGGTGGCGGGTGCGGTCGCGGCCGAGGCACTCGGTGAGGCGCCGGAGCACGAGGTCGCGGTTGGACTCGAGGACCATGTCGATGAAGTCGATGACGATCATGCCGCCGATGTCGCGCAGCCGGAGCTGGCGGACGATCTCCTCGGCGGCCTCGAGGTTGTTGCGGGTGACCGTCTCCTCGAGGTTGCCGCCGGAGCCGGTGAACTTGCCGGTGTTGACGTCGACGACCGTCATCGCCTCGGTCCGGTCGATCACCAGCGTGCCGCCCGAGGGCAGCCAGACCTTGCGGTCGAGCGCCTTGATCAACTGCTCGTCGATGCGGTACGCGGCGAACACGTCCTCTGGGCCGATGTGGCGTGACAGGCGTCCGGCGAGCTCGGGGGCGACGTGCGCGACGTAGTCCTCCAGGGTCTCCCACGCCCTCTCGCCCGAGACGACGAGCGACGAGAAGTCCTCGTTGAACATGTCGCGGACGACGCGGATGAGGAGGTCGGGCTCCTCGTAGACCAGCGTCGGGCCCTTGGAGCCCTTCGCGCCGGCGGCCGAGGACTCGATGACCTCCCACTGGGCGGTGAGCCGGCGGACGTCGCGCTCGAGATCCTCCTCGCTGACGCCCTCGGCGGCCGTGCGGATGATGACGCCCGACTCGTCGGGGACGATCCGCTTGAGGATCTCCTTGAGCCGTTTGCGCTCGATGTCGGGCAGTTTGCGGCTGATCCCGGTGGCCCCGCCCGCGGGCACGAACACCAGGAAGCGGCCGGGCAGGCTGATCTGCGTGGTCAGGCGCGCGCCCTTGTGGCCGACCGGGTCCTTCGTCACCTGGACGAGCACCTGGTCGCCGGTCGCCAGCGCCTGCTCGATCTTGCGCTGCTTGCCCTCGAGGCCCGAGGCGTCCCAGTTGACCTCGCCGGCGTAGAGGACGGCGTTGCGCCCGCGGCCGATGTCGACGAACGCGGCCTCCATCGACGGGAGCACGTTCTGCACCCGGCCGAGGTAGACGTTGCCGACCATCGAGTTCTGGCCGTCACCGGCCACGAAGTGCTCGACGAGGACGCCGTCCTCGAGCACCCCGATCTGGCTGCGGCCGGCCTGCTGGCGCACGACCATGGTGCGTTCGACGGCCTCGCGTCGGGCGAGGAACTCCGACTCGGAGAGGATCGCGGGGCGGCGGCGCCCGGACTCGCGCCCGTCGCGGCGGCGCTGGCGCTTGGCTTCCAGGCGCGTGGAGCCCTTGACGCCCTTGACCTCGTCGTTCGACGAGCGGCCGCCCTCGGGGCGCTCGACCCGGTCGCGGACGTGCGTGACGGTGTCCGGTGGGTCGTCGCCGTCACCGTCCGAGGAGGCCGTCGACCCCTCGCCGTCCGAGGAGCGGCGCCGACGCCGGCGCCGACGCCGCGAGCCACCCGAGGACCCGTCCTCGTTGCCCTCGTCGCCCTCGGAGCTCTCGGTCTCGTCATCGCCCGACTCGCCCGACTCGCCCGACTCGCCCGACTGGTCGCCCGAATCGGAGTCGGAGTCCTCGGAGGAGTCCGGTTCGGCGTCGTCGCTGCCCCCACGGCCACGGCCGCGACCGCGGCGCCCCCGACGGCGACGCCGGCGGCCGCCGTCCTCGTCGTCGTCGGACCCGTCGGGGCTGTCGGGGCTGTCGGGGCTGTCGCCGGTCGCCGCGTCGGATTCCGAGGAGGTGTCGGCGTGCGGGGCCGTCTGCTCCGGGCTCGCCTCCTCGGCGGCCGGGGTCGGCTCGCCGGAGGTCTCGGTCTCCGAGGCCTCGCCCGGAGTGACGACGCCGGTGGAGCGGCTGCCGCGGCGCCGGCGGGTTCGCGTCGGGACGGCCTGGTCGGAGCCCGTGGACTCGGGCGCGAGGAACATCGGTGCCGCGAAGTCGGGAGTCGACGCCGAGGACACGCCGGGCGCCGCCGAGCGCGTCGTGGCGTCACCGGTGACGTCGGTGGTGCCACCGGTGACGTCGGTGGTGTCGCCGCCGGTGTCGGGAGCGACGCGGACGTCGACGTCGCCCGTGGTGTCGAGAGCGAGCGCGTCCGACGAGCTCGTCGTCGCCTCGGCGACGGGCTCGGCCGCGCCCGGGGCCGGGAACAGGTCCTCGACCACCTGGCTCACGACGCCGCGGTCGACGCTGGACTGCGCGCTGCGCGCTCCGATGCCCAGCCGGGCGAGCACGGCCAGCAGCTCGCGGCTCGACGTGCCCACGACGCGGGCGAGCGCGTGCACCCTGACCTTGTCCGGGAGCGCGGCGAGGGCCGCGTCGTCGGGGCGTCCGGGTGCGACGGAACTCCCCTCGGCGGTGCTACCGCCTGAAGGGGTGTCGGTGTCGGTCATCCATCTCCTTCGCCCCCGGGCGCGACCCTGGGGTCGCGGCCACACGGGGACCTTCGCGTGGTCTCGCCTGGGCGGCCGTCGGGGACGGTCGCCGACTGCGGCACGACCGGCGGATCGGGTGGCCGTCGGGCCGTGCGGTGCGGCGACGTACGAGCACCGATGCCGAACGGATCCCGTGCGGTGGGCTACGCGGGGGTGGCCGCGCGGTCCGCCGCGAGCGGGTCGATCAGCTCCCCGCGCTCGTCGAGCCGACCCTGGGCCCACCGGGTGGCCCTGACGGGCTCCGGGAACTCAAGGCCGGCGACGGCGCGAAGGGCACTGCACACGTCGTCGGGTCGTGCGGCCGGCGTGGTGTGCCGTACGACCGCCGTCAGTCTCCCACACGTCGCCGCTCGTGCACGGTCCTCCCGGTCCGCGTTCATCGCTTCGCCCTTTCGGGTGAGCCCGCTGCCCAGCTCGGCGACGGCGGATCGCACGTCCAGCGGCCGGGGACCGTTCTTGGTGAGGCGCTCCACCGACACCTCCGGCGCGGCGAGGAAGGCCGCGACGGCCTCGGCGAGCGCCTCGTCGGGCACGCCGGGCGTCTCGATCTCCCAACGGCTCGCGTCGATCCGGTCGGCGAGCGCCCCGGGACCGGCGAGCACCACCTCGACGACCGCGATCCCGTCGGGCAGGACCGCGTCGACCTCGCGCGCGACGACGGTGGGGTCGAGGTGCTCGGTGACCCCGATCTCGACGTACTCGGCCTCGCTGGCCGCGCCCGTCGGGGCGGCGCCGATCCAAGAGAGCCGCGGATGCGGGCTGAACCCGTGCGACAACGACACCGGCACCCCGGCGCGACGCAGCGTCCACTCCATCGTCCGCGCGACGTCGCGGTGCGAGCTGAACCGCGCGCGCCCACGCTTGGCGAACTGCATCCGCAACTTGGCCACCGTCGGCGCCGAGGGGTGCGGCGCCTCGCCGGGCTTCGCGCCCTTTCGAGCCGGTCGAGCTTCCCTGTCGGCGTGCTCCCCCTTCTGCTCCGTCTCCCCCGCCATCAGCCACCTCCTCCACCGGTCGACAGCACCATCATCTCGTCGCCCGCCGGGCTGAAGCCCGCCGCGCGGTAGAAGGCCGCCCCGGCCGGCGAGGGCCGCAGCACCAGCCGGACCAGGCCGCGCTCGCGCGCGTGGGTCACCGCGGCCCCCAGGAGCTTGCGGGGGACGCCGCGCGGCGCGGCACCGAGCGCGACGAGGCTGCCGACGTAGCCCCAGCGCTCCCCCGGGCGTCCGGGCGCGGGCATGGCGGCCACCTCGGCGACGTCGAGCGACCCGACGGCCTGCCACCCGGCGTCACCCCGGGCCTCCGCCACCCACACGGCGTGGTGGGAGAGCTCGGCCCGCCACCACGTCGCGAACCCGTGCTCGAAGTGCGGGTCGGCGCCGGGCGCGGCCCGGCCCCGCTGTTCGACCCAGGCCCGGCGCAGCGCGGCGACGGCGTCACCGTCCGTGGTGCCCGCCCGGCGGACACGAACCTCCGGCTCGCCCGTGCTCACGGACGCTCGGACGGGGTCGTCACCGGCCGTCACGCCCCGCGGTCGGCGGCGAGCGCGGGGTTGCGCACCGGGGTCGACGTGCGGTGCTCGACCGGCGTGATCGGCAGGGACGGCCGCCCGGGCTGTATCACTGGAGACGGGCCGATCTGGATCTCGGTCCCCATCGTCGGGCACACGCCGCAGTCGAAGCACGGCGTCCAGCGGCAGTCGTCCTGCTCCTCCGCGGCGAGCGCGTCCTGCCAGTCGTCCCACAGCCAGCCGCGGTCGAGCCCGGAGTCGAGGTGGTCCCACGGCAGGATCTCATGCTGGTCGCGCTCACGGGTGGTGAACCAGTCGAGGTCGACGCCGTCCAGCGCCGTCTCGGCGGCCGTCACCCATCGTTCGAACGAGAAGTGCTCGCTCCAGCCGTCGAACTGCTGACCGTCGCGCCAGGCCTGCTCGATCACCCGGCCGACGCGGCGGTCCCCCCGGCTGAGCAGGCCTTCGACGAGGCTGGGCTGCCCGTCGTGGTAGCGCAGCCCGATGTTGCGGCCGAGCGAGCGGTCGCTGTTGATGGCCTCACGCAGCTTGCGTAGCCGGGTGTCGACGACGTCCGGCGCGGTCTGCGCGGCCCACTGGAACGGGGTGTGGGGCTTGGGGACGAACGCGCCGATCGACACCGTCGCGCGCACGTCGCCGCGGCCTGCGGACTTCCGCCCGGCGCGGATGACGTCGTGGGCCATCGACGCGATCTGCAGGACGTCCTCGTCGGTCTCGGTGGGCAGACCGCACATGAAGTAGAGCTTGACCTGCCGCCACCCGTGCTCGTACGCGGTGGCGACGGTCGCGATGAGCTCCTCCTCGGAGACCATCTTGTTGATGACCTTGCGCAGACGCTCCGACCCGCCCTCGGGGGCGAACGTGAGCCCGGACCGGCGGCCGCTGCGGGTCAGTTCCTCGGCCAACGTCACGTTGAACGCGTCGACGCGGGTGCTCGGCAGGCTCAGGCCGGTGCCGGTGCCCTCGTAGCGGTCGGCGAGCGAGGTCGCGATCTCCCCGATGCCGGAGTGGTCGGCGCTCGAGAGCGAGAGCAGCCCGACCTCGTGGTAGCCGGAGTTCTTCAGGCCCTGCTCGACCATCTCGCCCACGCCCTGCGGCGAGCGCTCCCGGACCGGCCGGGTGATCATGCCGGCCTGGCAGAAGCGGCAGCCGCGGGTGCAGCCGCGGAAGATCTCGACGCTCATCCGCTCGTGGACGGTCTCGGCCATCGGCACCAGCGGCGCCTTCGGGTACGGCCAGTCGTCGAGGTCGCTGGTGGTGCGCTTGTGCACGCGCGCGGGCGCCACGTGGCTGGCCGGCGTGACCGCCGCGATGGCGCCGTCGTCGCCGTAGGAGACCTCGTAGAGCCCCGGGACGTAGACGCCGGGGACGGCGGCGAGGCGCTCGAGGGTCTCCCGCCGCGTCAGCCCCTCCGCCTTGGCCGCCTTGACGGCGTCGGTGATGTCCCCGACGACCTCCTCGCCGTCACCCAGGGCGACGATGTCGACGAAGTCGGCGATGGGCTCCGGGTTGAACGCGGCGTGGCCGCCGGCGAGGACGAGGGGGTGCTCGGTCGTCCGGTCCGCGCTGTGTAGCGGGACTCCTCCGAGGTCGAGGATCGAGAGCAGGTTCGTGTAGCCGAGCTCGGTGGCGAAGCTGACGCCGAGCACGTCGAACGCGCCGACCGGGCGGTGACCGTCGACGGTGAACTGCGGGACGTCGTGCTGGCGCATGAGCTCGGCGAGGTCCGGCCACACGGCGTAGGTGCGCTCGGCGAGCGCGTCGGGGCGCTCGTTGAGGACCTCATAGAGGATCATCAGGCCCTGGTTGGGCAGGCCCACCTCGTACGCGTCGGGGTAGCAGAGCGCCCAGTGGACCGGCACCGAGTCCCACGGCTTGGTCCCCGCGTTGCGCTCGCCGCCGACGTACTGGACGGGCTTGCGGACCCGGGGCAGCAACGGCTCCAGGCGTTCGAAGACGGACTCGACCACGGACCCAGCGTAACGAGAGCCTCGCGCCGGCCTCTGCCCCGCCGAGTGTGCGTCCATCATGGTCGGGTACGCCTTTCGATCACGATGCGCGCACAGTCGGCGTCCCGGGCCGCCAGCCCCGCGCGAGCAGCGCCTCCCGCACCCGGGCCACCACCCACTGCGGGCGGCGGTACACCTGGCGCGCGGTGACGACGATGACCTCCCACCCCAGATGGCGCAGCGCCTCGCGCCGGTCGATGTCGCGACCCCGCTGGTCGTCGGGAGCGTGGTCCCGGCCGTCGTACTCGAGGGCGACCCGGTACTCCGGCCACGACGCGTCGAGCCGGGCCACCACCCCGTACGCGTCGACCACCTCGTGCTGGAGCTCGGGGACGGGCAGGCCGCCCTGGACCACGACCAGACGGGTGCGGGTCTCCATCGGCGACTCGGACCGCGGGTCCATGAGCTCCGCCACCCGCCGGACCCGACGGACACCCCGCCGACCGGGGCGACGGTCGACCATCGCCGCCAGGTCCCGGCCGGTGAAGCCTCCGTACCGTCCGAGGCCATCAGCCGCGACGACGGCGTCCACGAGCCCGGTCCTCGTCGCGAGGTCGAACGCGGTGCGCAGACCGGAGGTCACACGCACGCCGTCCTTCTCGATGACGTCGCCGTCGTCGAAGCACTGCCGACGGACGACGAGGCCGACCTCGGGGCGCAGCTGGCGCCCGTGGACGGCGATCTCGACCGGCGGTGCGGGTCGTGGCACGACGTCGACCCCGAGGAGCACGCACGCCGACCACCCGGTCACCACCGCCGACGGCCCGCCACGGACCGCTCCCGCGAGGACGCGCGTCCGGGCGTCGTCGGGCGCCTCGGCCACCACGTAGGTGTCCGAGCCGACGCGCCGGAAGCGCGGACCGCTCAGCACACCCCAGGTGAGACGTCCCGCCCGGACCGCGTCCGAGCCCCGGAAGGGTCTGCCGTCTTCCACACAAGGTTCGACGCAGCAGCCGCCGCGGCGGCTCCATCGCGAGCCGAGTGTGCGTCCATCATGGTCGACAAGCTCGCTCGATCATGATGCGCGCACACTCGGCGGGGGATCAGCCGAACCAGAGCTTGATCTCGCGCTCGGCGGACTCGGGCGAGTCGGAGCCGTGCACGATGTTCGAGCCCGTCTCGAGGGCCAGGTCGCCGCGGATCGAGCCGGGGACGGCCTTCTCGACGGGGTCGGTGCCGCCGGCGATCTGGCGGAAGGCGGCGACGGCGCGCGGGCCCTCGACGACCATCGCGGCCACCGGGGCCGAGGTGATGAACGAGATGAGCTCCTCGTAGAAGCCCTTGCCCTCGTGCTCGGCGTAGTGCTGCGACGCGAGGTCGCGGTCGACGGTCTTCAGCTCCAGCGACACGAGGCGCAGACCCTTGCGCTCGATGCGCGAGACGACCTCGCCGATCAGGCCGCGCTGGACACCGTCGGGCTTGACCAGCACCAGGGTGCGCTCGTTCACGTCGTTCCCGTTCCCCTCAGTCGTGGACCACATCGGTGGACCGCTGTCGGCACCGAGGGTAACCAGCCCGCTCAGATGCGCTGCTCGGCCCACAGCTACGCGGGTCCGGCTCCGCTGCGCTCCGCGAACTGGCGCTGGCGTCGTAGCACCTCGTGACGCATCCAGAGCATCAGCCCCCAGACGAGGCAGAAGATCAGCCCCAGCACGCCGAGGGACGGTGAGACGACCCATCCCAGCAGCATGAGCACCTGCAGACCCAGGGCCAGCGGCAGGCCCCAGGGCCGCGAGAAGGTCGCGATCGCGACGATCATGCCGACGGTCAGCACGATCACCAAGATGATCTTGGCCGGGGTCAGGCCGCCCTCGACCTTGTCCATGACCAGCAGTCCGAGCGGCACGATGACGATCTCGAGCGAGAGGCACGCGCTGGCCGGGCCACGGAACGCCTTCTTGGCGGCGGCGCCGCCGTCGGGGGCACCACTCCGGATGGTCGAGCTCCGCTCCCCTCCCGGCGTGCTCTGCCGTCCCCCGTCTCCCGTCACGCCGGCTCCCTGCCCAGCAGCGTGCGGGCCTCGCCCGCGGCGACCACCGAGCCGACGACGAGCACGCCGGCGCCCGCCACGGGGGTGTCGGGGTCGTCGGTCTCCTCGGCCAGCCCGATCGCCGTCTCCAGCGCCGCGTCCATCCGGGTCTCGACGACCACCCGGTCCGCGCCGAAGTACCCGACCGCGAGGCTCCCGAGCTCGTCGGCATCCATCGCTCGCGGCGACGCGACGGCGGTGACGACGACCTCGTCGAGTACCGGCTCGAGGGCCGCGAGGATGCCCCCGGCGTCCTTGTCGCGCATCACCGCGACGACCCCGACCAGCCGCCGGAACGAGAACTCCTCGCGCACCGCGGCGGCGGCCGCCCGGGCCCCGTGGGGGTTGTGGGCGGCGTCGACGACGACGGTCGGCGCCGAGCGCAGCCGCTCCAGGCGCCCCGGCACGCGCACCGACGCGAAGGCGTCGCGGACGGCGGCGATGTCGAGCTTGCGCGACGCCCCCGCCCCGAAGAACGCCTCCACGGTCGCGAGCGCCAGTGCGGCGTTCTTGGCCTGGTGCTCGCCGAACAGCGGCAGGTAGATGTCGTCGTACTCGCCGCCGAGGCCCTGCAGCCGCAGCTGCTGGCCCCCGACGGCGACCTCGCGGCCGAGGACTCCGAACTCCATCCCGGAGCGGGCGACCTCCGCGTCCATCGCCACCGCCCGCTCGAGGAGCACCTTCGCCGCCTCGGGCGACTGCTCGGCCATGAGGGCGACCGCGCCCTCCTTGATCACGCCGGCCTTCTCGGCCGCGATGCCGCCGAGCTCGGGGCCGAGGTAGTTCACGTGGTCGATGTCGATCGGAGTGATCGCGGCGACGGCGGCGTCGGCGACGTTGGTGGCGTCCCAGCTCCCGCCCAGCCCGACCTCGAGGACGGCGACGTCGACCGGCGCGTCGGCGAACGCCGCGAACGCCATCCCGGTGAGCACCTCGAACTTCGAGAGCCGCGGGCCCCCACCCTGCGCCTCCTGGGCCCGGTCGACGATTCCGAGGAAGGGGGCGATCTCCTGATAGACCTCGACGTAGCGGCGGGCGCTGATCGGGACGCCGTCGATGGCGATCCGCTCGGTGGCCCGCTGCAGGTGCGGGCTCGTGTAGCGCCCCGTGCGCGGCCCGATGCGGGTGAGCAGCGCGTCGACCATCCGCGTGACCGAGCTCTTGCCGTTCGTGCCGGCGACGTGGATCGCCGGGTACGACCGCTGCGGGTCGCCGAGCACCTCGACCAGCGCGCGGATGCGATCGAGCGACGGCTCGATGCGGGTCTCGGGCCAGCGCTCGTCGAGCTCGGCCTCCACGGCGCGCAGCGCGGCGAGCGCCTCGGCGTCGTCGGGCTCCCGGCCGGGCTGGTCGTCGGTCGGCCCGGTGGTGACCCCTTGGCTCACCGCGTCGGCGAGCGCGCCGCCGCCCGGGCCCGAGCCGGAGTCGTCGACACCCCCGGCCATCGCCAGGAGCTGGGCGAGCTCGTCGGCGTCGGCGTCACCGGACGCGTCCTGATCGCCCCATCGGGTCGAGCTGCGCTGCGCTGCGTCTCCCTGGGAGACTGCGCCCCACCGGTCGTCAGACATCGCCTCCGATGTTACGGCCGTCTGCTCAGTCGATCCCGCTCCGCTCCGCTTCGCGTCCGTACTCCCGAGCGCGCGCGGCCAGCCGATCGGCAAGCCCCTGCGCGAGCTCCGGCTCCCCCGGCCCCGACCCCGCCGCCCGTCCCACGGCGAGACCCAGCAGGTAGGCGCTGATCGGGGCCGCGGGCCGGGCGACGCCGTGGGCGACGTCCTTGGTCATGTCGAGGACGAGCGGCGAGACGACCTCGGGATCGACCAGCTCACCGAGCTCGGAGATGCCCAGCTCGCGGGTGACCTCGTCGATCCAGTCGTGAAGGGTGCTCACCGCCCCAGTGTCACCCGGGCCCGAGGGGGTCGGACGGCAGAGGGAGGAACGACCCTGGGGATCGGTCTCCGGGGAGGGATCGTCAGAACAGCGCCGGCACCTTGAGCAGCAGGGAGTAGACGCCGTAGAGGAACGGAAGCCCCACCCAGACCCACGCGAAGACCGTGAGCACCGTGCGGTTCGGCGTGGAGCCGTCCTCGGTGCGGGCCGAGGTCGTGTCCTGGCTCATCGGGAGGCTCCTTCGGTCGAGGCGGTCGGCTCTCGAGCCGCATCGGGCACGTAGTGCTTCGGATCCACGGGGCGAACCAGCTCGTTGGCGACGAACCCGATGACGAGCAGGCCGGTCATGATCGAGAACGAGACGACGTAGCGGGAGGGCCCGGTGCCCTCGGGACCCTGCGCCTCGACGATCGAGTTCACGATCAGCGGCCCGAGTACGCCCGCCGCCGACCACGCGGTGAGCAGCCGGCCGTGGATGGCGCCCACCTCATAGGTCCCGAAGAGGTCCTTGAGGTAGGCAGGGATCGTCGCGAAGCCCGCGCCGTAGAACGACAGGATCAGCAGCGCCGCGATGAGGAAGAGGACCTTGTTCGAGTTGCCGAGGAGCAGGATCGCGACATACAGCAGGGCACCGACTCCGAGGTAGAGGCGGTAGATGTTCTTGCGCCCGACGATGTCCGACGTCGAGGACCAGACGAAGCGACCGATCATGTTCGCGAGCGACAGGATCGCGACGAAGGCCGCAACGGCGGAGGTGAGCTGCTGAGCGGCCGTAGCCTGTCCGAAGTACTCGCGGTAGAGCGGTTCCGCCTTCTCCAGCAGACCGATGCCGGCGGTGACGTTGAAGCACAGAATCACCCAGAGCAGCCAGAACTGCGGAGTCCTCAGGGCGCCGGTGGCCGACACCGCGGGGCCACGGTCGGCGGCACCCTCCTGGGCTGCCGAGGGAGCGTTCGGCGGGCGCCAGTCGTCCGCCGGCACCCTGACCAGCAGCCAGCCGAGCGACATGAAGATCGCGTAGGCGATACCCATGACGAGGAAGGTCGAGGCGACGCCGCTCGAGGTGCGCCCGAAGGCGCTGAGCAACCCGTTCGACAGCGGCTGCGCGACCAGCGCGCCACCGCCGAAGCCCATGATCGCGATGCCGGTGGCCATCCCGGGACGGTCGGCGAACCACTTGATCAACGTGGAGACCGGCGAGATGTAGCCGATGCCGAGCCCGACGCCTCCGACGAACCCGTATCCCACGACGACCAACCAGAACTGGCCGACCGCGACTCCCAGCGCGGAGATGAGGAAACCGCTCGAGAAACAGACGGTGGAGACGAACATGGCCCAGCGCGGCCCACGGCGCTCCACCTGGGTGCCGAAGGTCGCTGCCGACAGCCCGAGCATCACGATGGCCAGCTGGAACGGTAGGGCAGTCGCCGTGCCCGAGAGCCCCTCGGCATCGATCAGGCCCTGCTTGAGGATGCTCCAGGCGTAGGCCTGACCGATCGCGAGGTGGACGGCCAGGGCAGCCGGCGGGACGAGCCAGCGACTCCACCCCGGTGGTGCGACGATGGCGGAACGATCGAAGAAGCCGCCGGCCATGGAAGAGCTCCCTTCGCCGACCCGTTGTCGTGAAGGGCCGACTACCCGGTCGGACGAAGGGTCACACTCCGAACACACACAGCGAACTCACGACCCGACGGAGGGCGCACATGGGACGCGTGACGGTGAAGCGCCCGGTGCTGCGCATCGTCGACGGTGAGACGCGGCGCCGCCCGGACACCCTCGCCGCCGAGGAACCCCTGGAGATCCGGGTCGGCGGGCGTCCGCTCGCCGTCACGATGCGCACGCCGGGCCACGACGTCGAGCTCGCGCACGGTTTCCTGCTCACCGAGGGCGTCATCGGCGACCGCGAGGACGTCTCGACGGCGCGCTACTGCGACTCGGTCGACGAGCACGGCCGCAACACCTACAACGTGCTCGACGTCGCCCTCGCCCCCGGTGTGGCGCCCCCGGACGACTCGGTGGAGCGGCGCTTCTACACGACGTCGTCGTGCGGGGTGTGCGGGAAGGCGTCGCTCGACGCCGTGCGCACGAGGACGCGCTTCGCGCCGGGCGACGACCCGGTCACCCTGACCCCCGAGCTCCTGTCCGGCCTGCCCGACGCGCTGCGCGAGGCCCAGGCCGTCTTCGACAGCACCGGCGGGCTGCACGCCGCGGGCCTCTTCCGGGCCGACGGGACGCTCCTGGTCGCCCGCGAGGACGTGGGACGGCACAACGCCGTCGACAAGGTCCTCGGCCACGCGTTGCTCGAGGGCGGCGTCCCGGCCACGGGCACGGTCCTCGTGGTGTCGGGGCGCGCGTCGTTCGAGCTGACCCAGAAGGCCGTGATGGCCGGGGTGCCGGTGCTCGCCGCCGTGTCCGCGCCCTCGTCGCTCGCGGTCGAGACGGCCCGCGAGACCGGGATGACGCTGGTGGGGTTCCTGCGGGGCCGCTCGATGAACGTCTACGCGGGGGCGCAGCGGATCGTCACCGTGGATGCTCCCCTGGTCGGTGCGGACGGCACGTAACGCCGCCCGAGGCGCCCGCGACGCCCCCCGTGTGGACGCGGCCGGGGAGCGCCGGTCGCGGCCCGTACGGTGACGTTCGCATCCCCGTACGCGTCCGAGCCAGGGAGGACATCGCCGTGCCGGCCCGACCGACCCGCCGCCAGTTCATCCTGGGCTCTGCCGGTGCTCTCGGGGTCGTCGGGGCCGTGGGGGTGGGCGGACTGCTCGTCGGCCAGGACAGCCCGGCGCCGCCGCCGCAGCGCATTCCCGATCCGCCCCGCCGCGGCGCGCCCACCGACGCGGTCAGCGCCACCGAGTGGGTCACCTCCGTCGCGCGCGGGCGCCGGGTGCGTCTCGTCACCGTGCTGCCGCCGGCGGCCGAGCGGAGCCGCCTGCCGGTGTGCGTGGCACTGCACGGCCTGCGCGGGAACGCGCGGTGGTGGGGAGAGGCCGGCAACCGCGGGATCCTCGGCGACGCCTGGAACGGCGGGGTGCCGCCGTTCGCCGTCGTCGGCGTCGACGGCGGGGACAACTACTGGCACCCCTACACCGCGACCGACGACCCGCTGCGCATGCTGCTCGAGGAGCTCCCGGTCTGGCTGCGGGAGCGCGGCCTCGCCACGACGCCCGCGGCCGGGGACCTGCCGGGCGAGCCGGCGATGGTGGCCGGCGTGTCCATGGGCGGCGCGGGCGCGTTCACCTACACCCGGGCGCGGATGCGGCTGCGCCGCCCGCTCCGTGCCGTGGCCGCGATCAGCCCAGGGCTGTTCACCGACTGGCGAGTGGCCTCGCGGCGTCCGTTCGCCGGGCGGTCGGACTGGGAGGCCAACGACCCCCTGCGCTTCTTCCCGGAGATCACGCCCGTGCCCGCCGGCGTCTGGTGCGGCGACCGCGACCCGTTCGTCGACGCCACGCGCCGCTACATCGGGCTCGCGCGCCCGGAGGTGGGGGCGATCAGCCCGGGACGCCACGACGGCATCTACTACGCGAAGGTGATGCCCGAGGTGGTCGGGTTCCTCGGCCGCCACGCGCGGGACGAGCCGGTCGGTTCCGGGGCGCGCCGGGCGGGCTGACAGCCCGCCGGGCCGACACCGTACGAAAGGATCGAGCTCCGGCTCCGTCCCGTCGCCCGTCAGGCGGACTTGTCCCGACGCTCCCGGCGCGAGGGCTGGCGCGGGACGATCGTCGGGTTGACGTTGTCCTTCACCGTCTGCTCGGTGACGACGACCTTGGCGACGTCGTCGCGACCCGGGATGTCGTACATGACCGGGTTGAGGACCTCTTCCATGATCGCGCGCAGACCGCGGGCGCCGGTGCCGCGCAGGATCGCGAGGTCGGCGATGGCCTCGAGCGCCTCGGGGGCGAACTCGAGCTCGACGCCGTCCATCTCGAAGAGCTTCTGGTACTGCTTGACCAGCGCGTTGCGCGGCTCGGTGAGGATCTGCACGAGGCTCGGCTGGTCGAGGTTCGACACCGAGGCGACGATCGGCACGCGGCCGATGAACTCGGGGATGAGGCCGAACTTGATGAGGTCCTCGGGCAGCGTGTCGCCGAACGACTCCGCCGACTCCATCTCGGCCTTCGACCGGATGTCCGCGCCGAAGCCGAGACCGCCGCGGCCGACGCGCTCGGCGATGATCTTCTCGAGCCCGGCGAACGCCCCCGCCACGATGAACAGCACGTTCGTCGTGTCGATCTGGATGAACTCCTGGTGCGGGTGCTTGCGCCCGCCCTGGGGCGGCACCGACGCCGTGGTGCCCTCGAGGATCTTCAGGAGAGCCTGCTGCACGCCCTCGCCGGAGACGTCGCGCGTGATGGAGGGGTTCTCCGACTTCCGCGCGATCTTGTCGACCTCGTCGATGTAGATGATGCCGGTCTCGGCGCGCTTGACGTCGTAGTCCGCGGCCTGGATCAGCTTGAGGAGGATGTTCTCGACGTCCTCGCCGACGTACCCGGCCTCGGTGAGCGCCGTGGCGTCGGCGATGGCGAACGGGACGTTCAGCAGCTTCGCGAGCGTCTGGGCGAGGTAGGTCTTGCCGCAGCCGGTGGGCCCGAGCATGAGGATGTTGGATTTCGCCAGCTCGACGACGTCCTCGTTGCGGCTGCCCTCGCGGTTCTTCTCGCCCGCCTGCACCCGCTTGTAGTGGTTGTAGACCGCCACCGAGAGCGTCTTCTTGGTGTCGTCCTGGCCGATCACGTACTGATCGAGGAACTCGTGGATCTCGGTCGGCTTCGGCAGCTCGTCGAGCTTGACCTCACCGGCCTCGGCGAGCTCCTCCTCGATGATCTCGTTGCACAGGTCGATGCACTCATCGCAGATGTACACCCCGGGACCGGCGATGAGCTTCTTGACCTGCTTCTGGCTCTTCCCGCAGAAGGAGCACTTCAGCAGGTCCCCGCCGTCACCGATGCGTGCCATCGCAGCAGACCTCGTGTCCCCTCCGGCGCACCCTGGTCGGTGCGCTCGTTCGTGGTTGACCGTACCTGCCCACCCCGTCGTCCGGGGAGGTTCGCGCCCAGTCGATCGTGCAGTGGATCGTGCAGGTCGCGGGCCCGGGACGCCGTACCGTCCACGCGCCCGTCGTCGCTCCCGCGACGGGCGGTCGGCCCGCTGCGCCCGGGTGCGACGACGTCCACCCCGCCCCCTCCCCGGAGGGTGCCGGGGAGTGAGGCGGCGAGGGTGTCAGCGCGAGGCCGAGAGCTTCCGGCTCGCGACCACGTCGTCGATGAGGCCGTACTCCTTGGCCTCCGGCGCGGTCAGGATCTTGTCGCGCTCCACGTCCGCGCGGATCTGCTCGGCACTGCGGTTGGTGTGCGCGGCGAGCGTCTCCTCCATGAGGCGGCGCATGCGCGAGATCTCGTTGGCCTGGATCTCCAGATCGGAGGCCTGGCCGTAGAAGCCCTCGGTGGCAGGCTGGTGGATCATCACGCGGGCGTTCGGCACGGCGAGACGCTTGCCGGGCGCGCCGGCGGCGAGGATCACCGCGGCGGCCGACGCGGCCTGGCCGAGGCACACCGTGGCGATGTCCGGGCGCACGTACTGCATCGTGTCGTAGATCGCCATGAGCGCCGTGAACGAGCCGCCGGGCGAGTTGATGTACATCGTGATGTCGCGGTCCGGGTCGTTCGACTCCAGGAACAGCAGCTGCGCCATCACGTCGTTCGCCGACGCGTCGTCGATCTGCACCCCGAGGAAGATGATCCTTTCCTCGAAGAGCTTGTTGTAGGGGTTGGACTCCTTGACGCCGTAGCTGGTGCGCTCGACGAAGGAGGGAAGGATGTAGCGCGCGTCCGGCGACGCCGGAGCCGTGCCGCCGGGCACGTGGAGCTCACTCATCTGCTCTGTCTCCTGTCTCAGGAACCGGACCCGTCGCCGTTGCTGCCGCGCTGCTCGCTCGCGCGCGTCACGACGTGGTCGATGAAGCCGTACTCGAGGGCCTCGTAGGGGTCGAACCAGCGGTCGCGGTCCGAGTCCTCGGTGATCCGCTCGAACGTCTGGCCGGTGTGCTCGGCGATCAGCTCGGCGAGCTGGCGCTTGAGCTTGCGCATCGACTCCGCGCGGATCGTGATGTCCGATTCCGTGCCGCCGAGGCCGCCGGAGGGCTGGTGCATCATGATCTGCGCGTGCGGCAGCGCGAGGCGCTTGCCGCGGGCCCCCGCCGAGAGCAGGAACTGCCCCATCGAGGCGGCGAGACCCATGGCGACCGTGGACACGTCCGGCTCGATCCACTCCATGGTGTCGTAGATCGCCATGCCGGCGGACACGGAGCCACCCGGCGAGTTGATGTAGAGCGTGATGTCGCTCTTCGGGTCCTCGGCCGAGAGCAGCAGCAGCTGGGCCGAGATCTGGTTGGCGATGGTGTCGTTGACTTCCTGGCCCAGGACCACGATGCGCTCCCGGAGGAGGCGCTCGTAGACCGAGTCGTTGAGCGACATCGACCCGCCGGCGGTGCGCATGACCGCCCCGGCCGGGTCGGTGAGGTGCTGGGTCACCTGTGTCCCTGCTTTCTTCGCTGAGGTGATCGGTCTGGCGTCGGTCGGGCCCACCGACCTCGACAGTAACCACCGGAGCGGGCCGGACAGTCCGTCGACGGGCCGTGTTCGCTCCTGGCCGATGGATCGCCCAGGAGCGTGGGCCGAGCGCGCCGGTGAGGTCAGGCGCGGGACGTGGAGTCCGGCGCGCCGACGACCTCGGTGTCGACCGAGCCGTCGGCCTCCACCTGCGAGCTGGGCGACTCCGGGTCGCTCGCGTCGGAGTCGGCGTCGGCCACCTGGGTGGCCTCGTCGGTGGGCCCGGCGGCCGCGTCGGCGCCCTCGGTGGCGGCAGCGTCGGCAGCGTCCTCGTCGTCACCGGCGGTGCCGAACAGCTCCGAGAGGTCGACCTCGGAGCCCCCGGGACCGGTGATCGTCGCGGCCTGCACGACGGTGGCGAGCGCCTTGCCCCGCCGGACGTCGGCGAAGATCGCGCCGAGCTGGTTGGCCTGCTGCGCCTGCTGGATGTACTCCTCGGGGCTCACCCCGAAGCGCTGGGCCTGCATCATGATGCGTTCCATCAGCTCGTTCTGCTCGACCTGGACGTTCGCCTCGTCGGCGATCTTGTCGAGGAGCAGCTGGGTCTTCACGGCCTGCTCGGCGTTGGTGCGCAGCTCGGTGTCGAACTCCTCGCGGGTCTGGCCCTGGGACTCGACGTACTCGGTGAGCTTCTGCTCGTCGTGGTCGAACTCGTGGACGGCCTCGTGGGCACGGACCTCGACCTCGGACTGCACGACCGACTCGGGCAGCGGCACGTCGGCCGCCTCGAGCAGGGCGTCGAGCACGCGGTCGCGCGCCTGGCTGCCCTGCTCCATCTTCTTGACGCGCCCGTAGCGGGTGCGCAGGTCGTCCTTGAGCTCGTCGAGCGTGTCGAACTCGCTCGCGAGCTGGGCGAACTCGTCGTCGGCCTCGGGGAGCTGGCGCTCCTTGACCGTCTGCACCGAGACGGTGACCTCGGCGTCCTGGCCGGCGTGGTCGCCGGCGACGAGCCGGGTGGTGAACTGCTTGGTCTCGCCGGCGCTCATGCCCTCGAGCGCCTCGTCGAGGCCCTCGATGAGCTGGCCGGACCCGACCTCGTGCGACATCCCCGTCGTCTGGGCCTCCTCGACGGCCTCGCCGTCGACGGTGGCCGACAGGTCGATGACGACGAAGTCACCGTTCTGCACGGCGCGCTCGACCCCGGTGAGCGTGCCGAAGCGCGCCTGCAGGCCCTTGAGCTGCTCGTCGACGTCGTCGTCGGTGACCTCGGCGTCGTCGACCTCCACGGCGATCGTGGTGTAGTCGGGCACCGTGATCTCGGGCCGGATGTCGACCTCGGCCGTGAAGGCGAGCTTGTCGCCGTCCTCGATCTCGGTGACCTCGATCTCGGGCTGGCCGAGCGGCTGGACCTCGGCCTCGGTGACGGCCTCGCCGTACTTGGCGGGCACGGCCTCGTTGACGACCTCCTCCAGCACGACGCCGCGGCCCAGGCGCTGGTCGAGGATGCGCGCGGGCGCCTTCCCGGGGCGGAAGCCCGGAATGCGCACCTGCTGCGCGATCTTCTTGTAGGCCTTGTCGAAGGTGGGCTTGAGCTCGTCGAAGGGCACCTCGACGGCGAGTTTGACGCGCGTCGGCGACAGGTGCTCGACGGTGGACTTCACTGGTCGTCTCTCCTCGGGGCAGGGCCATCGTGCGCTCGTGCGGTGACCTGCCCGCACCCCCAGGGCGTACGGGCGGGTCGGTCCGTGGCGTGACGCGGGAGGCCGTCCTCACCGCTCACGGTCGAGGAGCACCGGCGAGCCGGTGCCTGTACCTGCTGACGCGCCCGCCCGGGCGTGGCGGCGAGTCTAGACGTGACCCCCGACCGTTCGCCGTGGCGCCCGTGCCGACACGTTCCGGGCGCCGTCGATCTCGCCGGGCCGACCGCCGATCTCATGATCACCGTGCGTGTCACGGGCGCCCGCCGTCGCGCAGCGCCGCCCGTCTCCCGCACCGGGCATCGTGTCGCTCGTCCGGGCCGCGACACGCCGAGGAATGCCACCGTTCGGAGCACAGAGCACGTCCCCACCGCGCCGCGGGACACGTCCGGGTCGGCCTGGCACGGTGGGGACGCCTCGCACACCGCTCCCCAGCCGCGGGGCCCGCCATGAGGAGGGACATGAGCCCCATGAAGAAGATCCGTGCCAACATCGAGCGTGCCCTCGAGACGTTCGAGGTCCTCGCCGGCTACGGCACCAAGCGTCGCAAGCGCGCCCGACGCTGACTCCTGTGTCGGAGTCGGCGGCGACCCCACCGAGGTCGGCGGACTGCTCCCGCTGCCTGGCGCTCTGCTGCGTCGGGCCGTCGTTCGCCGCCTCGGCCGACTTCGCCGTCGACAAACCCGCCCGCACCCCCTGCCGCCACCTGCGCCCCGACGACGGGTGCGGCATCCACGACCGGCTCCGCGCCCGCGGCTTCCCGGGCTGCGCCGTGTTCGACTGTTTCGGTGCCGGTCAGCAGGTCGTCCAGGTGGCGTTCGGCGGCGCCGCGGTCCGGGTGCCGTCGATGTTCGACGCCCTCGAGGTCCTGCGCCCGCTGCACGAGGTCCTCGCCCTCCTCGACGAGGCCACCCGCTCACCGGTGGGCGCCGGGGCCGTCGAGCTCCGGGGACAGGTCGAGGAGATGGTGGCGCGGCCCGCCACCGCGCTCGGTGACATCGACGTCGGTGCCGTGCGGCGGGAGGCCGGCGCGCTGTTCGACGACCTCGTGGCCGCCGCGCACGCCGGGCGGCCGGGCGTGGACCTGCGTGGTGCCGACCTCCTCGGCGCCGACCTGCGTCGCCGGGATCTGCGCTCCGCCCGGCTGCGCGGCGCGCTGCTCGTCGGGGCCGACCTGCGCCGGGTCGACCTCGACCGCGCCGAGCTCCTCGGCGCCGACCTGCGGGGCGCCGACGTCCGCGGCGCGCGGCTCGCGGGCGCGCTGCTGCTCACCGGCCCGCAGCTCGAGGCCGCCCGCGGGGACGCGGCGACGACCGTGCCCGGCCACCTCGCGCGGCCGGAGCACTGGGCGTGATCACGCCCCGCTGAGCCGCTGCTCCAGTTCGTCGAGGTCGGCGACGAACCAGAGCTCGCGGCCCCTGTTGGCCTCGCGCACCCAGTCGTCGACAGGCCCGGACGTGTCGCTCAGCGCGCCGACGATCACCAGACGGAGCCGGTAGTTCACGAACTTCTGCACGATCGCGCCGGCGACCCCGTTCGAGAGCTGCGCGAACGCCGGGTCGAGCCGCTCCACCGGTACGGCGACGACGTCGGCCTCGGTGCCGTAGGTGTCCCCGATGACGTCGAGCGCGCTCGCCTCGTCGCGCAGGATCGGGCCGTCGCGGTCGAGAACCTGCACGCGGACGCCGTGGAGCTCGGAGATCGTGGTCACGACGCGATCCTCTCGTGGCGGGCGACCCGATTCGGAGCTGGAGTGGCGGCCCTGCCGGTGAAGAGCCACCTGTCACGGCAGGGCCGCCCGGGGCGGCTGCTGCGTGAACCGCTGCCCGCATGGTGCCCGGTGATCCGAACGAAGCGGACACGGGGGGAACCCGTCGCGGGCGCCCCGGGTCGACCATCGTCAGCACGTTCAGGCCCGTCTCCGGCCCTGGACGCGGGACGTGCTCGAGGTTCGCGTCGACGTACTCGACCGGGAAGCCCTGCCACGGCTCGATGGTCGTGTCGATGACGGTCAGCTCGACGGGCGCGCGTCAGGACAACTGCATCCCCCGCTCCGCGAGCGCTTCCCCCAGCAGCCGGATCGCCTTCGGCCCGACGCCGTGCAGGGCGAGGAGGTCCTTCGCGACGACGCCGTCGAGCTGCTCGAGACGCGTGTTCCCCGCCTCGAGGAGCGCGCCCGTCGCCGGGCGCCCGATGCTGCGCGGGAGATCGACGTCCTCGGTCACGAGGAAACCGTACGAAGCGGGCGGCGTTGTGGCGAGAGGCGCGTGCGGCCGGCGTTCGAGCGTGGTGATCATGCGTGTCGTGCCGGTCGCGGGCCATGCTCCGCCCGGATGCTCCGGGAACGCTGCCAGATCGGGTTCGACGAGCACCTGGAGCGATCTCCAGTCGGGCGCCCGCCCGAAGCGTCGATCGCGCGCCGGTCCCGGGGCCGGCCCGTGCGGGCGGCGGCCGGATCGTCGGGCGGGTCCCCGCGCGGCCGCATCCGCACCTGCGCCCGTATCACCGGGACGACGACGGGCGGCGACGCCGACGACCACGGCGATCAGCAGGAACGGTCCCAGCAGGGCGACGGTCCGCTCACCCACGACGGCCCCCGATCTCCACGAGCCGCACCGTGATCGACGGTCCGGCTGTGCGCGGATCGGCAGGCGCCCTCCCACGGATCGGCGGTGGGGAGATCCTCTTCGGTGCCTCCGGCGGTCGTGGTCACGCCGGCCGGCACGGTCGGGGTGGCGGGATTCGAACCCACGGCCCCTCGCTCCCAAAGCGAGTGCGCTACCAAGCTGCGCCACACCCCGTGACGGTAAGTCTAGGGGCGAGGCGCGGGGACCGCGGAGGCGCCGCTGCCTCCCGGTCAGGTGTCGCGCCGGACGTCAGTCCAGCCCGCGGACGATGTGGTCGTCCTCCGTGCCCTCGACCCTGTCGACGACCTCTGTTGCGGTGATCATCATCTTTCTCCCTCCCACGTCGCGACTGCTCTCCCCATGGTGGCGAGGAGTAGACACCTACCGTCGCGTATTCGTAGGACGTCACTCTCGGCTGATCGTTCCAGTCGATCGGTCAAGAGTCTTTCCGGATCGTTCAGGAAGTCGTCGAGGCCTCGTCGCCCGCCGTTTCCACAGGACGTACCTCGACCCACCGGACAGGGCGGGGAGGGGCCATCCGCTACGGTGGAACCCGCCGCGGGCGTAGCTCAATGGTAGAGCCCCAGTCTTCCAAACTGGCTACGCGGGTTCGATTCCCGTCGCCCGCTCCACAGCAACACCGCAGGTCAGCGCAGCGTCGACCACGGCGGCGTGTCGTGGCACTTGCTCCTGGGCCCTTCGTTGTGCGATGAGCGTGCGATCAGCCCGAGGCTTCGAGGCTCTCCCGAAGGCCGTGTCAGGCACCCTCGGTGCATGGTCCAGATCGCCGGCAGCCGGGTCACTCTGCGCGCCTTCGAGCCCTCCGACGTCGAGGTCGCTTGGCGCTGGAGGCACGATCCCGCCGTCGTGCGTTGGTTGGAGACCGGGCGTCCGGAGTCGTTCCACCAGTTCCAGAGCCGATTCGACGAGGTCACACGTCCTCGTTACGAGCGCCTCGACCTCGCCATCGAGCCCCTCGACGACCGCACGCTGGTCGGGCTCGTCGGTCTGCGGGGTGCCACACCCGAGATGGGCGACGCCGAGCTTGCGGTCTACATCGGCGAGACCGACTACTGGGGTCGGGGTCTCGCCACCGACGCCGTCCGCACCATCTGCCGCTACGGCTTCGACGTCATGCGTCTGCACAAGATCTGGCTCAGCGTGTTCCCCCAGAACGAGAGCGCTCGCCACGTGTACGACAAGCTCGGGTTCGTCGAAGAGGGCCGGTTGCGCGAGGGCTACCGTGCCGAAGGCGCCTGGCACGACAAGCTGATCATGGGTCTCCTCTCCCACGAGCTGCGAGACTGACGCTGACAGGGACGCCCTGTACCGGACACGCGGACGCTAGGACGCCGCCGCATCGTCGTCCTCCTACTCTTCCTCGTCCTCTTCAGTCGACCGCACTCGCTCGACGTGAGCGCTGAGGCTGTCCGCGACCGCCCAGTCCCGGTCGTCGCTGGCGTGCTGGTAGATCAGCGCTGCGCGCATCGACGCGTGGCCCATACGCCGCGTCAGCTCCCGTGTGCTGACGCCCGAGATCGCCGCGAGCTGGTTGCCCGTGTGCCGCAGGTCGTGGACGTGGAACCCGGCAGGTAGCCCGACCTTGAGCACCGTCTTCGTCCATGCCGTCTTCCGGTGGACGTTGCCCCGACACAGCGCCGCGCCTCGCGCTCCGGTGAACTGCAGGCCTGCGGGGCCCGGCTCGCCGAAGCGCTCGACGTGCTCGGCCAGCTCCTCGACCAGGACGTCAGGCAACGCAACGCCCCGGACACCTGCCTCCGACTTCGGAGGCCCGACGACCATCTCCCCGCCCTGGGTCTGTCCGGGCCGCAGTGCGATCAGCTCACCCGCCAGCCCGGTGAACGCCACCGCCAGGACCAGCGCCCGGGAGCGCCCCGGGAGCGCGGCCCGGAGGCAAAGACCTGCGGGACCGAGGCGAACGGTCGCTCCGTGTTCGGTGCTGGCCAGCGCCCTTGATGCGGCACGGGTTCCGTGTCACACGCCCGTGGTCGACCGCTGTCGTCATCACCGCATGCAGGAACCTCATCATGCGCACTCGTCGTGACCTGCTCACCACCTGGGAGAACTGGTCGGCCCGCGACACCCTGGCCCCCGCCCGCGACCGCGTCACCACCGACGAAGCCCGTGAGAAGCTGCACCGTGCCTTCGACTGCACGCCCGAAGTCGACGCGCTCGACGCCCTGCGAGACGCCGCCGAGCTGGTCTCGCTGCTCGCCGGCTGGCAGTGGCAAACCGTCCACGCCGCCCGACGAGTCGGCGCCACGTGGGAACAGATCGCCAACGCCACCAACACCACCGTCGACGAGGCCCCGGGCGACTACGCCGCCGCCATCGAGCGCCAGGTGAACATCGGCGTGGACGTCACCGGCTACCGGGCGGTCCGGTGACCGTGCCGCTCTCGCGAGCCAATGCGGGGAAAGCTTCCCGCAGCGCTCCCCACTCCTGCCACTTCCCGATCAACCACGCTGCGACTTCCGCCTCGGTCATCCCGGGGAACTCGTCCATGAACGCCCGCAGTGTCCGGACAGCCTCCTCACGGTCGAGACCCTTCACCGCGGCGACCTCCAGGTACCCCTGCCGCGCAGCAGTAGGCCTGCCGCCACCAGCACCACGGCCCGGCAACTCGGCTCGCCAACGCATCACGTCGTCCAATCGCTCTGGCTCCCAGCCCGGCACTCCGTCCACTACGACGTCTGGGGCCGGGAACGGGTGGGAGGAATCGGGTCCATACCGGGCTCGCCACTTATGCACAGCGTGGCGTGTCACGCCCAGTCGCCCAGCCAGACCGACGACGCCGAGGTAGCAACGTGCCACGCCTTGTCGCCCCCGCTTCGACCCACGGGACTTCGCTCTGGGCAACAAGCTAGAGCCACAGTCGAACTTCGTCAACGGCCGAGACAACGTTGGACTTCGCGGCATCGTCGTGCGATCGGCGTGCGATGAGAGGAGCGGTCAACCAGGATCTGACGGGGATCGACCCGCCGGGCTCGGGCCCTGGTCGTGCCCTCTGATCCGAGGCAGGCGCGTCCTCACCGGCCGGCCTCGTCGTCGACTTCCTCGACGCCGAGGGCGTCGCGGTCATGCGGGATCCGCACGGGCACCTGTTCTGCCTCTTCGTCCCGGGCGCGTGAGCAGTCCGAGCCCGACGTACATGCCGACGAGCGCCACCGCGAGCCCGGCGACGGCGTGGAGCGTGAGCGACTCGCCCAGGATCGGGGCGGCGGCGAGCGCGGTCACCGCGGGGACGAGGTTGAGCAGCGAGCTGACGTGCACCGTCGAGCGCCACCGCAGCAGCACGAACATCAGCACGAACGCCCCCGCCGAGTTCACGACGCCGAGCCAGAGCGAGGCCCACCAGCCGGTCGCGTCGGCGGGCAGCCAGGCCGCGCCGAGGAACGGCATCGCGGCGGCGGTGACGACCAGCGAGGTCCCCATCTGCACCGCGACGCTCGTGGCGACGGGCGTGTCGTCGTTGAACCGCTTCTGGTACAGCGTCCCGGCGGCCATCGACAGCGCGCCCAGCACCGGCAGCGCGATCGTCCCGCCGAGGTCCCCGCCGAGCCGGTCGGACAGAACGATGTAGACCCCGCAGGCCCCGATGACCAGCCCGGTCACGGGCGCCGCGCCGAGGCGCGTGGAGAGCACCAGCGGTGTGAGCAGGCCGACGAGCAACGGCGCCATGCCCAGCACGAGGCTGGTGACGCCGGCCGGCACGCCGGCGGCGAGCCCCGCGTAGCAGAAGGCGAACTGCCCGACCTGCAGCAGCAGCGCCGTCACCACCAGGTGGACCCACGCCCGCCCGCGCGGCGGGGCAGGGCCCATGGCGACGACGGCGACCAGCACCACGACCAGCGCGACGAGGAATCGCCACAGCAGCACCGTCGGCACCGCCATGTGCGCGGTGGCGATCTTGCCGGCGATGAAGCCCGACGCGTAGACGGGCACGAACAGGGTGCTGAGCACCGGGACCAGCCAGGTCCGCGACGGTCCCGCGACGGCGACTCGCGGTGCCACGGGGCCGACGCGCCTGTCGCGGAGCATGGCCCCCAGTCCATAGCCCCGCTAACGACAACGCAAACGGTATCCGGTCACAACGCTGCGTAGAGCGCCGACTCGAAGTCGCCGTAGAGCTTCCACGCCTCGTGCTCGGAGATGAACGGCAGCGAGTTCGTGTAGATCGACGCGCAGATGCCCGTCGTGCGGTCGACCCAGAAGTGCGTGTTGAGCAGGCCGGCCCACGCACCGCTCCACGCCCGGCGGCGCCCGGGGACGTCGTCGGTGTTGAGCAGGAGCCCGTAGCCCCAGGTGAAGCCGGGCCCGAGGTGCAGGGTGTCGGTGGTCGCCGGGTCGGCGGTCGCGATCTCCTCGGGCAGCGGGATGCCGCCGAGCTGGTCGGAGAACGCGGCGTCCACCGTCTCCTGGCGCAGGATGCGCGCCCCGTCGAGCTCGCCGCCGCGCAGGAGGGCCCGCTCGAAGCGGATGTAGTCGCGGGGCGTCGAGTGGAGGCCGTGCCCGGCGGGCCACCACTCCGGGTAGTCGGGGAGGAAGTTGCCGGCCGACATCCACGCCCCGTCCTCGCCGCGCACGTGCACGGGGGTCTTGTTGCCCTGCCGCGCGTCGTCGAGGGCGAACATGGTGTCGTCCATGCCGAGCGGGCCGGTGACGTTCTCCTTGATCACCACGTCGAGCGTGGTGCCCGCGACGGCCTCGACGACGAGCCCGAGCCAGTCGGTGTTGATGCCGTACTCGTAGCGCGAGCCGGGGTCGGCGACCATCGGCGCGAAGAGGGCGCGCCGGTCGCCGGGCACGACGTTCGGCACGCCGGTGACCTGTTCGTACCGGCCGATGTCGGCGTTCCAGAACCAGTAGCTCAGCCCCGAGGTGTGGGTGACGAGGTGGCGGACCGTCGCCTTGCGCGCGGGCGTGCGCAGCTTCGGGGTGTCGCCGTCGAAGCCCTCGAGGACCTGAATCTCCGCGAACGACGGGACGTACTCCTCGACCGGCGCGTCGAGGTCCAGCTGGCCTCGTTCCACCTGTTGCAGGGCGGTGGTCGTGGCGACCATCTTGGTCATCGACATGATCCGGAAATGAGTGCCGCCCGAGACCTGGTCGGGCTCCCCGACGGCGCGCGGGCCTGCTCCGCCCTCGTAGAACACGCCGTCGGCGTCGGCGGCGATGGCGACGACGTGCGGCACGTCCCCGGCGTCGACCGCTCCCTGCAGCACCTTGTCGATCCCGGCGCCGTCGATCGTCCTGCTCATGGTGTGAACCTCCTGGAGTGACCGGCGGCACACAGTCTGGTGGGCCGGGCACTCCTCCGTCCCCGTCCGACCGGACAGGGCCCGGAGCCGACGACCGGGGCTCGGGCATCATGGGCGCCGATGGCGACGGGCACCGCGGAGACGGCCGTGACGAGCGGGCCGCCGCGACACGAGACGCGACCCGAGCCGCGCCACCGCGCCCTGATCGGGGTCGTCGCGGGTCTCGCGGCCACCGCGCTCGTCGTGCTCGCCACCCGGCTCTTCGCCCTCGGGGTCGAGGACAACGGTGACGGCTACCGCCTCTTCTGCGGCGCCGGCCTCACGCCGCTCACGGCGGACGGGTACGCGAGCTGGCGCGGCGGCTGGACCACCGACTTCGCCGTGGGACCGCCCGCCTGCGACGAGCCGGTGCCGTCCTCGGCGCTCCTGCTGGCCCGCGCGACCACGCTCCTCACCCCGGACACGTGGTCGCCGGTCGTGCTGGGGTGGACCTACGCCCTGCTCGTCGGCCTCGTGGTCGGGCTCGGCGCCTGGGCGGCCTCCGCCGCCGGCCGTCGCCGGGCCCTGGTCGTCGCGATCCCGGCGCTCCCCCTGGCCGCCGCCACGTTCCCGCGCTTCTTCGTCTCCACCTACAGCGAGCCCGCCGGTCTGCTCGGATGTGTCACCACCGCGGTGGGCGTGGCCGCGCTGCTGGTGACCCGCCCGGAGCACCGCGCGGCGCGGGGTGTCGCGCTGGCGCTGACCGCCGTCGGCGGGCTCGTCGCCACCACGGCCAAGGTCGCCTACATCCCCGTCCTCGGCGCGGCGGTCCTCGCGTGCGCGGTCGTGGCGGTCGGCGTGCGCAGACCCCGCGTCGCCGGGCCCGTCGTCGCCCTGGTGACCGTGATGCTCGCCGTGGCCCCCGTCGTCGCCGCGCTGGAGCGCCAGGAGGAGTTCTACGCGCCGGTCAACGCCCACAACCTCGTCTTCACGACGGTGCTGCTCGAGGTGGGTCCCTCGGCGACCCCGCCCCTGGGCCTGCCGCCCGACGCCGTCGCGCTCACCGGCAACGGCTACTTCAACGGTCCCCCACGCCCCGACGGCGTCCCGTGGTGGGAGGGCGCGGTGCTCGGCCGGCCGAACGAGACGCGGTCCGCGGCGTGGCTGCTGCTCGCCGAGCACCCCGCGGCGGCCGCCCGCGCCCTGGGCGTCGGGCTCCAGGCCACCACGCTGGCGGACCTGCCCTACCTCGACGCGCTGCCCGCCCCGTCGAGCGCGCCCTCGTCGCCGGACGGGCACCCGGGCTGGTCGGGGGCGCGCCAGCCCGATCTCGCCCAGGTCCTCGCCGACACCCGCCGCCCGCCGTGGCTGCCGACCGCGCTGGTGATCGTCGCGTTCGCGGCGGCGGCGACCGCGCGGTGGCAGGGCCGCGCCGGACGCTGGTCGCTCGCCGCCGGGCTCGCCGCCGCCACCGCGCTCGGTCTCGTGATCGTCGCGGTCGCCGGGGACGGCTACTTCGAGATCTTCAAGCACGTGTGGCTCGCGGCCTACCTGCTCGCGCTCTCCGCGCTCTGCCTGCTGGGCGGGGCCACGGCGGCGCTGTTCTCCCGATGGAGGGCCCGCGCCGGGGAGTAGGAAGGACCCGTGCACGCCTACGGATTCACCCGGGCCGGCGGCCCCGACCAGCAGGTCTACCTCGACGTCCCGGTGCCCGAGCCCGGGCCCGACCAGCTCCTCGTCCGCGCCCGCGCCGCCGGCGTGAACCCGGGCGACTGGCGGCTCCGCAACGGCGAGTACGGCCACGAGGGCCCGGCCGTGCTCGGGCGCGAGGTCGCCGGCACGGTCGTCGCGGTCGGCGAGGGCGTCACGGGCTTCACCGACGGCGACGAGGTGTTCGGCGGCTGCCCCGGCATGGTCGGTGGCTGGGCCGAGCAGGCGCTGGTGACGGCGTCGTTCGCCGCGCACCGCCCGGACGGGGTCTGCGCGCGCGACGCCGCCGCCCTGCCCGTCGCCGCCGGGACCGCGTACGACGCTCTCACGGCCCTCGCGCTGCCCGCAGGCGCCACGCTGCTCGTCAACGGCGCGGGCGGAGGGGTCGGCATCCCGATGGTGCAGCTCGCGCGCACCCGGGGCCTGCACGTGATCGGAACCGCGAGCGAGGGCAAGCAGGACCTGCTCGGGGACCTGGGCGCGACCGCCGTCGTCGGGAGCCGCGACGTCGCCCACCACGTGCGCGCGGTGGCCCCGGACGGCGTCGACGGCGTGTTCGACCTCGTCGGCGGGGACGCCCTGCGCGCGGTCGCCCCGCTCGTCGAGCCGTCCCACCTGTTCTCGGTCGCCGACAAGCCCCTGGTCGCCGAGCTCGGCGGCCGCGACATCCCCCGCGACCGCAGCACGGCGGTGCTCGACGACCTCGCCGCGCGCGTCGCCGCCGGCGACCTCGACCCCTGGGTCCGCACCGTCCTGCCGTTCGCGCGGGCCGCCGACGCCCTCGCCGCGGTGGAGGACGGACACGTGCTCGGCAAGGTCGTCATCGCGATGGACGCCTGACGCCCACCCCGAGCAGGAGATGTCACCGACAGCGAACACCATTGATGACATTTCACCCGAACGTTCTAGTCATCACTCCGTCGAGCGTTCCTGAGAGCCATCTGCTCAATCTGAATACTCCGTTCGGAGGGGCGTTTACCGCCGACCGTTTGACTGAGCGAACGTTCATCGAACGGCCCCTCGATGAACTGGCGCTCAGCGTCTCGGGAGACTCCTCGGCGCCGCGATCACCGCGGTGACGACAGACCCGAAGGGAAGATCAGGCATGAAGCGACTGCAGCGGATCGCCGCGGCGACCGCCCTCGCCGGCGCGGGCACCCTCGCCCTGTCCGGCGTGGCGAGCGCGACCGAGTCCCACTCGTCGGACGGCGGGAGCGAGTCGACGCACGGCCACAGCGAGGACCGCACCGGTCTGGTGACCGGGGTCGCCCAGGGCGTCGGCGGCCTTCTCGACGGCGTCGGTGGTGCCGCCGGCAGCGTGCTGGGGAGCGACGCGGTCGGCGACGTGGTCGACGGCCTGCTCTGACCGCACGGCGTTCCGACCCATCGGGGGAGCCGGAACGCCTGCCGACGAGCAGATGGGGGGTGCGGGGCCCGGTGGCGCCGGAATCGCCACCGGGCCTCGCACGCGTCGAGTTTGCAGGACAGTTCGACCATGACGACGCTGTGGCGGTGTCCGACCCGACCCCGCCCGGCGGCATCCCCCGTTCCGGCTCACGCGCCGAGGCGAAGGAGCGCACGCACGCCGGGCTGCTCGACGCCGCGGCCACCGTGTTCGCCGAGAAGGGCTACGGCGCCGCGTCGGTCGGGGAGATCGCCCGCACGGCCGGCGTGTCCGTCGGCGCCCTCTACGCGCACTTCCCCAGCAAGCAGGACCTCTTCCTCGCCCTCATGGATCGGCGTCGCGTCGCCGAGATGGGCGCCGCCCGCGGCTACCTCGCCGACGGCCTCCCGTCCGCCCTCGAGGCCCTCGACCGGCAGGTCGTCGACACCGCCGACGACGAGCGCGCCGCCCTCCTCGGCGCCGAGGCCTGGCTCTACGCCGTGCGGGACGCCGACTTCGGCGCGGACCTCGCCGCCCACCACGAGCGTCTGCTCGGCGACCTCCTGCCGCTGATCCGCGCCGAGCGCGAGCGCCGCGGCGTCGTCTGGACGCTGCGCGACGAGGAGGTCGCGGCGGTCGTGCTCGGAGTCTTCACCGGCCTCGTGCAGCACCGCCGCCTCGCCCGCGGCACCGTTCCGGCCGATCTCTACGGCCGGGCGCTGCTCGCGCTGCTCGACGGGCTGGCCACGGACTAGGACACGTCCTCGTCGTCCCGCTGCCCCTGAGCCGGCGCCAGCCGCCGCAGCGCGTGGTAGCCGACGATCACCACGATCGAGCCCAGCGCGATCCCCGACAGCGACCCGCCGCCGGCGGTCAGCGCCACGTCACCGATGCCGATGACGATGCCCGCGGCGAGCGGCACGAGGACTTCGGGCCGGGAGAAGTCGACCTTGTTCTCCACCCAGATCCGCGCTCCGAGCAGGCCGATCATCCCGTAGAGCACGACGGTGATACCGCCGAGCACGCCGCCGGGCGTGGCCGCGACCACCGCGCCGAACTTGGGACAGAAACCGATGAGGATCGCGACGACCGCCGCCACCCAGTACGCCGCGGTCGAGTACACGCGGGTCGCGGCCATGACGCCGATGTTCTCGGCGTAGGTCGTGGTCGGCGAGCCGCCGACGCCGCCCGCCACGGCCGTCGCGATGCCGTCCGCGGCGAGCGCCCGGCCGAGGTAGGGGTCGAGGTCCTCGCGGGTCATGCTCGCGACGCCCTTGACATGCCCGGTGTTCTCGGCGATCAGCGCGATCGCCACCGGCACGATCAGCAGGATCGCCGAGGCGCTGAACGCGGGCATGTGCAGCCCGGGCAGCTCCGGCGTGCCGAGCGGCAGCCCGATCCACGGGGCGTCGCCGACCCCGGAGAGGTCGACGCGCGGGTGCGCGGAGACGACGCCCGAGGCGTCCGGACCGGTGATCGGGCCGAGCGTGGCGTCGAGCAGCAGCGAGAGCGCGAACCCGACGACGAGCCCGACGAGCACCCCGAGCCGCGACAGCATGCCCCGCCCGGCGACGGCGGTGCCCATGACGACGAGCATCGTGATCAGTGCGACGAGCTCGTCCTGCGGCCAGTAGGTGCCGGCGACGACCGGGGCCAGGTTGAAGCCGATCAGCAGCACCACCGCGCCCGTCACCGCGGGCGGCAGCACGGCGGACACGAACCGGGACCCGCCGCGGTGCACTACGAGCCCGACGGCCGCGACGACCACGCCGCACACCGCGATCGCCCCGGTGACCTCGGCGCTCGTGCCCCCGTCGGCCCGGACCGCGGCGACGACGCCGACGAACGAGGCGCTGGTCCCGAGGTAGCTCGGCACGCGCCCGCGCGTCATCAGCAGGAACAGCATCGTCGCGAGCCCGGAGAGCAGGATCGCGAGGTTCGGGTCGAGGCCCATGAGCACGGGGAACACGAACGTCGCCCCGAACATCGCCAGCACGTGCTGGGCACCGAGGCCCACCGTGCGACCCCACGACAGCCGCTCGTCGGGCCGTACGACCTCACCGGCCGCGGGCGCCCGTCCGTCGCCGTGGACCGTCCATCCCTTGAGCACGGACGCCGAGACTAGGGAGCCCGGTCACTGCCCGCGCGGTCGCATGCCGTCGAGCACCAGACCGAGGTAGCGCGGCCAGCGCCGCGCCCCGTCCGCGCGGCCCTCGGCGGTGACGACGGCCATCTGCACGACGACGAGGAGGTCCTCGGGCTCGAGGTCGCCGCGCACCACGCCGGCGCTCTGCCCGCGGCGCAGCAGGTCACCGAGCGGCTCGAGCGTGCGGTGGGCGAGCTCGGGGGTGAAGGCCCCGACCGCCTTGGCGGCGGCCAGCAGCCCGCGGCGGCGGGTGACCCCGTCCACGAGCCCCTCGAGCACGCCGGTGAGCGCCGCCCACGGGTCGTCGACGGCCGCGGCGCGGGCCAGGAGCGGCTCGACGGACTCGGCGACGTAGTCGTCGAGCACGGCGGCGACCAGCTCGTCGCGCCCCGCGAAGCGGCGGTAGAGCGTCGAGGGTGCCACCCCGGCACGCCGGGCGACCTCCTCGAGCGCCACATCCGGCCCGTCGGCCTCGAGCGCGGCCCGCGCCGCGGCGAGGATCGCGGCGTGGTTGCGGGCGGCATCCGCGCGCAGGGGTCGATCCGGTGGCGCGGACATCGCCGTCACCTTAACCGGCGGTGCACGACCGGACGCTCAGTCGTCGACCAGCGAGAGCGCCCCGGACGGGCACTGGGCGACGGCGTTGCGGACCTCGGACACCTGGTCGGGTCCCGGGTGGTCCTCGAGCACCTCGACCAGGGCGTCGTCGTCCTGGTCGAAGACGTCCTCGGCGGCGAGCACGCAGTTGCCGGCGCCGATGCACAGGTCGCGGTCGGCCTGGATCTTCATGGTGATTCTCCCTCGGTGGTGGTGGTCACCAGGTCACGGGCAGCGCGCGCAGCCCGTGCACCACGGTGGCCGAGCGGAACTCGACCTCGTCGAACGGAATGGCCAGTGCGAGCCCCGGGAACCGTCGCAGCAGTGCGGGGAACGCCACCGCCATCTCGGCGCGGGCGAGCGGCGCGCCGAGGCAATGGTGCACCCCGTGGCCGAAGGCGACGTGCGGGGCGATCGCGCGGGTGACGTCCAGGTCGTCGGGGTGGTCGGTGGTCGCCGGGTCGCGGTTGGCGGCGGGCAGCGACAGGACGAGCAGCTCACCGGCCGCGACCGGGCGCCCGCCGACCGTCGTGTCGTGACGGACCAGCCGCGGCACCCCGGAGTGCACGACCGACAGGTAGCGCAGCAGCTCCTCGACCGCGGGGGCGACGGTGCCGGGCTCGTCGCGCACGTGCGCGAGCTGGTCGGGCGCGCGCAGCAGCGCGAGCGTGCCGAGGCCCAGCATGTTCGCCGTGGTCTCGTGGCCCGCGATGAGCAGCAGGGACGCGATCCCGATGAGCTCGTTGCGGGCGAGGTCGTCGCCGTGCTCACGGATCAGCATCCCGAGCATGTCGTCGCCGGGCGCCGACCGGGCGCGGTCGACCAGCTCGCCCATGTAGGCGCGGGACTCGGCGGCGACGCGGCCGCGCTCCTCGAGGGTGCGGCTGAGGTCGATCTGGCGGGTGGAGCGGCTCTGGAACTCGTCGCGGTCCGCGTACGGGACCCCGAGCAGCTCGCAGATGACGAGGCTCGGCACCGGCAGGGCGAAGGCGCTGACCAGGTCGGCGTACGGCCTCCGGCGCGTCGGCTCCGCTCCGCTTCGTGCCGCCCGGCGGCCCGCGGCCGCCATGGCGTCGAGGTGGTCGTCGACGATCTCGGCGATGCGCGGCTCGAGGCGGCGGATCCGCTTGACCGTGAACTCGCCGGTGAGCAGGCGGCGCAGCCGGGTGTGCTCGGGCGGGTCGGACGCGAGCAGGTTGCCGGCGCGGGGGTCCTCCTCCTGCTCGCCGTCGGGGGTGGGCAGCGGCGGCAGCCCGGTGTTGGAGAACCGCTCGGCGTCGCCGAGCACCTCGCGCACGTCGGCGTAGCGGGTCACGAGCCGGGCAGCGGTGCCGATGGCCGTCCGGATCGTCGGGAAGTCGTCCTCGTCGCGCGCCGCCTGCGTCTCCGGGACCGGGGCGAACCGGTCGCGCTGCATGTGGCGGGGAATGGTGGTGGGCATCGTCGCTCCCGAGGTCGGTTGCCGACGACGGTACTCGAACTGGGAGTAAACTTCCGTTTAGGCGACCCATGTGCGTACTTTCCGGGCCCATGGGCCCGGAAAGTACTCACGTACCCAGGGCGCGGGCCGTGTCGACGAAGTGGGCGACGGCGGGTGAGCGGTCGTTGCGGCGCCAGGCCACCTGCAGCGCGACCATCGGCACGTCGCCCGAGAGCGGACGGAACACCACGCCCGGCGGGCGCAGGTTCGCGTAGTACGCCGGCTGCAGCGACACCCCGAGCCCCGCGGCGACGAGGCCGAGCTGGGTCTCGATGTCCGCGCCCTCGGCCACGATGTCGGGGCTGAAGCCGTGCTCGCGGCAGTAGCTGGTGATGATGTCGAAGAACGCCATGCCCAGCGGCCGGGGCCAGAGCACGAACGATTCGTCGGCGAGCGCCTCGGGCTCGATCTCGTCGCGGTTCGCCAGCGGGTGATCCAGCGGCAGCGCGGCGAGCAGTGGCTCGGAGACGAGGTGCTCGACGGCCACGGTCGCCGTCGGCGGCGCCGCCCGCACCAGGCCGACGTCGAGCCGCCCGTCGGCGATCGCCACGATCTGTGCGGCGGTGTCCTGCTGGGAGACCTCGAGCTGCAGGTCGGGGAACGACGCCCGCATCGAGCGCAGGATGCGCGGAGTGATCGACGCGAGCGCCGTGCCGACCGATCCCACGACGAGCAGGCCCACCGCCCCGTTCGACGCCTGGGTCACCAACGACTGCGCGCGCTCGGCCTCGAACAGCACGCGCGGCGCCGCGTCCAGCAGCACGCGCCCGGCGGGCGTGAGCTCCGTGGCGCGGCTCGAGCGGTCGAACAGCGCCGCGCCGAGGGTCTTCTCCAGCGCCCGGATCTGCTGCGAGAGCGCCGGCTGGCTGACGTGCAGCCGCTTGGCCGCGCGGCTGAAGTGCAGCTCGGAGGCCACGGTGAGGAACACGCGCAGCTGCCTCAGCTCGACGTCCATGAACCGATCCTGCCCGCAGGCGACTCATAAGTCCGGCCTGATGAGACCAGTGGCAGGGCGGATCGCAGATCCGCTCCACACGAGCGGGTGAGCGGCGAGGGTGGAGACACATCCGAGAACCCACCCGGAGTGATCACCGTGCCTCGCACACGCCCCCGATCCGATCTGCGCCACGTCGTCGTCGGCTGCGGAGGCCTCGGCTCCGCCGCGGCCTACTGGCTCTCCCGCGCGGTCGGCGGCCGCGTCCTCGCCCTCGAGCGCCACGGCCTCGGCCACGACCACGGCGCCAGCCAGGACCACTCACGCATCATCCGCTACGCCCAGCACCAGGACGCCTACGCCGCCCTCGCCCACGACGCCTACGCGACGTGGCGCGACGTCGAGCGGGTCTCCGGACAGACGCTGGTCACCGAGACCGGTGGCCTGATCATCGAGGACGTCGAGGCCCGCCAGGGCCTGACCACCGGCGGGCGCGACATCGGCGGCTACGCCGCGGTGGCCGACCGCAACGACGTCGACTTCGAGCTCCTCGACGCCCGCGCGGTGCAGCGCCGCTGGCCGCAGTTCCGTCTCGCGGGCACCGAGGAGGCGATGTACCAGCGCCGCACCGGCATCGTCGACGCCGCCCGCGCCAACGCCACGCACCTCGCGCTCGCCCGGGGGCACGGCGCGGAGATCCGCGAGCACAGCCCCGTGCGCGCCCTGCGCCCGACCGCGAACCACGTCGAGGTCGTCCTCGACGACGAGGTCATCCGCGCCGAGCGCGTGATCGTCGCTGCGGACGCGCGCACCAACGAGGTGCTCGACGGGCTGTACGAGGTCCCGCTCACGGTCACCCAGGAGCAGGTCACCTACTACGCGACGCCGAACCTGCTCGACTTCTCGCCGTCCCGGTTCCCGGTGTTCATGTGGCACGGCGCGGACAACTTCTACGGTTTCCCCGTGTACGGCGAGGTCGCCACGAAGCTCGGGCAGCACATGGGCGGTCACGAGGTCACCGCCGACAGCCGCACCTACGAGCCGGACCCGCTGCGCCGCAAGCGCCAGGAGGAGTTCCTCGCCGAGCACGTTCCCGGCTTCCTCGGCCCGGAGCTCTACACGAAGACCTGCCTCTACACGATCCCGCCCGACCAGCACTACGTGATCGACACCGTGCCCGGCGAGCCGCGCGTGGCCGTCGGCGTCGGGGCCGGGCACGCGTTCAAGTTCGCCTCGCTGATCGGGCGCATCCTCGCCGAGCTCGCCACCACCGGGTCGAGCAGGCACCCGATCGGCACGTTCGCGCTCGACCGCCCGGCCCTGACCGACCCGAGCTGGGGGCGCGCCTTCCATGTCTGATCTGGTCGACCGCTCCCCCGGCTGGTCCCTGCCGCAGGCGGCCTACACCGACCCGGACGTCTTCGCCGCCGACCTCGACCACGTCTTCGCCGCGCACTGGCTGTTCGCCGGGCACACCGCCGAGCTCGACGAGCCCGGCCGTTACCTCACCGTCGACGTCGGACGCGACCGCGTGATCGTCGTCCGCGGCGAGGGCGGCGCCCTGCACGCCCACCACGACGTCTGCGCCCACCGCGGGTCGCGCGTCGCTCCCGAGAAGCGCGGGCAGGTCAAGGCGTTCGTGTGCCCGTACCACCAGTGGGTCTACGCGCTCGACGGCTCGCTGCGCTCGGCGCGGCTCATGGGCGACTGCTTCGCGACGAAGGCGTTCCGGCTCGCCCCGGTCGCGGTGCGCGAGACCGCAGGGCTGGTGTTCATCTGCCTCGCCGGAGGAGTCGATGGGGAGCCGCCGGCCTTCGAGCCCTTCGCCGACGCCCTCGAGCCCCGTCTCGGCCCGCACGGGCTCGCCGACGCGCGGATCGCGGTGCGCGAGCACTACCGCGTCGCGGCGAACTGGAAGACGCTCGTCGAGAACAACCGCGAGTGCTACCACTGCGCCGGCAGCCACCCCGAGTTCTCGCTGTCGAACTTCGACATCGGCGTCAACGGCGACGTGCGCACCAACCCGCGCTACGAGCGCGCGCTCGCCACGGCCCGCGCGCACTGGTCCGCCCAGGGCCTGCCGGCCCAGGACGTCAACTTCCCCGGCGGCGCCCCCTACCGCGTCGCGCGCCTGCCCCTGCGCGACGGCTTCCTGTCCGAGACCCTCGACGGCCGCCCGCTCGCCCCGCCGATGGGCTCGCTCTCGGACCCGGACGTCGGGAGCCTGCGCGTGATCTCGCTGCCGAACATGTGGGCGCACGCCAACGCGGACTACGCGGTGACGACCCGCCTGACCCCGATCGACGCGGGCACCACCGACGTCGAGCTCTGCTTCCTCGTCGCCCGTGACGTCACCGTCGACGAGGAGGCCCTCGCCGCGGTGTGGCGCGCGACCTCGGAGCAGGACTGGGAGCTGTGCGAGAAGAACTACGCCGGCGTCGCGTCGCGGGGCTACCGCCCGGGCCCGCTGTCCCCGGTCGTCGAGGCGTCGGTGGAGCTCTTCCTCGACTGGTACACCGCCGCCCTCACCACCTCCTGCTCCGCGGCCGCCTGACGCACGGGGTGTGTCGGCCCGGCGGCCACCTGCGGCACGAAGCGCAGCGAGAGCCGCCGCGCCGGAGGCGGACGACCGCGTCGAACGTCGGGAATCCCCACGATCACTCCACCCGTGTGGGTGGTCGAACCCCCTCGATGGCGTGACACCACCCCCTCGTGTGGCTGTCGAGACCGACACTGACCGCCGTCGGACGGCGTGATCATTGCGGAGATCGGGGGCGGGGATGGGCTGTCGATCGGTGGTGGCGACGGCGCTCGTGACGGCGGCGCTGGTCCTGGGCTCGGTGCCGGCCGTGGCGGCCGTCGGCGCCGGGAGCCCCGGCAGCGGCGGCGACGGCAACCGGCGGGTCGTGCTCGGCGATTCCTGGGCGGCGGGCACCGCGGCCGGCGACATCGAGCCCGGGTCCGGCCCCTGTCGGCGCAGCACGCTCGCCTACCCCGCGCTGCTCGCCCGCGCCGCCGGCGAGGCGGCCTGGACGTCGCGGGCGTGCGCGTCGGCGTCCGGCGGCGGGAACGGGCAGTTCACCTCGCTGTCGGACGCGACCGAGGTCGTCACCGCGACCGTCGGTGCCGACGCCACCGGGCTCGGCGCCCTCGGCGCGGCGTGCTCGAGCGCGGGCACGCCGGCCCGCTGCGACGAGGCCGCGGGCCGCTTCGACCGCGCGCTGCACGCGCTGCCGGGGTCGTTGGATCCCGCGCTCGCCGACATCCGCCGCCGCGCCCCGCGTGCCGCGGTGACCTTCACCGGCTATCCCCTCCTCGCCGAGGGCAAGGCCTGCCCGGCCGGGGCCGCGGACACCGCGCGGGCGGCCCGTCTCGACGACGCCGTGAACCGCCTCGACACGGTGCTCGCCGAACGCGTCGCCGCGGCGGGGATGCGTTTCGTCGACGCCCGCCCCGCGTTCGCGGGCCACGGTGTCTGCGGACAGGCGCCGTGGCTCACGCCGCTGACCGAGGGCGAGGCGCTCCTCGCCGGCGGCCCGAACGCCGAGGGTCACGCGATGGGCGTCCTGCCGGCGCTCGCCGCGGCCACGGCCACCCCCGCGCCGGCCCCGATCGCCACGACGCCGACCACCCCGACGGCACCCGCGACCACCCCCGCGCCGCCCGCCGACGGGCGCGCGGCGCCGGGGCTCTTCCCGGGCTGAGACCGGTCCTCAGCCGAACACCTCGAAGCGCACCCGCGCCCGGCCGTCCTCGTCGCCCGTGCTCATGAGGACGACCTCGCGGGCCTGCTCGGCGACCGGGCGCGGGTCGAGCGCCGCGAGGTAGGCCCGGTGCTCGGAGAGCGACGCGATCGCCGCGTCCCGGTACCCGGTCACGTCCAGCTCGTGCGTCGGCTGCGTCGACCCCGCGACCGCGACGTGCTTCACGCCGTCCCAGGGCTCGAAGCCCTCCTCCACGAGTTCCGGGAAGATCCACCGGTTGCCGGCGTCGCCGGCCGCGTCGATGGTCGCCCGGCCGACGGCCCGGTGGTCGGCGCTGTTCCACGCCCCGGGCCCGAACGTCTCGTGATGGCTGTTGACCACGACGAGCTCCGGGCGCGCGCGGCGGATCTCGCGCGCGAGGTCACGGCGCAGCTCGATCCCCTCGACGACGACGCCGTCGCGGTGATCGAGGAAGCGCACGTCGTGCACGCCGACCGCGGCGGCGCTCGCCCGTTCCTCCTGCTCACGCACGGCGGCCGCCTCGTCGGGCGGCGTGGTGGCGATCCCGGCCTCGCCGCGGGTCACGAGGACGTAGGACACCTCGCGCCCGGACGCCGTCCACGACGCGACCGCGGCGGCCGTGCCGTACTCGAGGTCGTCGGGGTGCGCGGCGACGGCCAGGACTCGCGCGAAGTCGTCGGGCAGGGCCGGCAGGTCGGTGCTCATGACGACCAGGGTGAAACCTGGAGCAATGTCGAGGTCAAGCACCCTCGTCGAGACGCGCCGAGAGCCGCTTCGGTGCGACGACCCGGTAGGCGTCGGTGACGACCTCGCGGACCTCGTCCCAGTCCGGCCCCTCGGGCTCGACGTCGAGGCGCATCCCGAGCCACCCGCGGTGCCCCACGTACGGCGGGACGAAGAACCGCGAGGGCTCGGCGGTGACCATCTCCTCCTGCGCCCCCTCGGGCGCGGCCACCCACATCGCGAGGTGCTCGTCGCCGTGGTGGTGGCCCACACAGCTCACGAACATCTTGCGCACGAACCACGAGGGCGACCCGTGGCTGATCTTCTCGGTGGTCTCGGGCAACGCGAGGCACATCTGGCGCAGGCGCTCGATCAGTTCCTGCGGGTCCACCCCGGCATCCTGCCTACAGGGCCAGCGCGCTCACCAGGGTGGCGATGACGAACACCGCCAGGACGATCAGGGTGACCACCCGGATCCAGGGCCGGTGCGTGGTCACCCCGGGCTCGGAGGCGCCCTCGGTGGGGTCGGTGCGCTCGGCGGGCTCGGTCATCTCGTTCCTCACGGACGGGACGGATCGGACAGCACCGAGGCTACCGACCGACGTGACCGACGCTCGCGTGCCGGCCCGAGTTCGGCCCCGGGGTGCCCCGGCGGGCGGCGACGGGGTCCTCGACGTCGGCGCGGTGGCGGGGCGCCTTCGGCGCCTCGGTCTCCGCGGCGTGGCGTCGTCCGGTGGAGCGCGGCGCGTGCCCGGACGTCCGGGCGCCCGCGGTCGGCAGTGGTCCGGAGATCAGCGAAGGGGCGCGCGGCGCCGGGGCGAGGTCGACGGGTGGTCCGAGCGCCGGGAGCGGCGTGGACGGGTCGAGCGGATCCGGCCGGGCGCTGCCGAAGGACAGCGAGGAGCCGGCACCGGCCAGCATGGTCGTCGCCGGCACCCCGGCGGCCGGGCGGGGTCGGGGCTGCGCGCGGGCGGGCTTCGGCGCCGCGGCGGCCGGGCGGATGGCCACCGTGGTGGGCTCGGGAACGGGAACGGGCTCGCGAACACGCTCGGGGGCGGGCACCGGGCGCTCGGGACGGCGGACGCGGGTCGCCACCCGCGGGGACTCGGCGGGGGCGGGACGGCGGGTGTCGGCGGCACCGCTTCGCGACGGCGCCGGGCGCCGGACCGCCTCGGTCCGCGCGGCGGCGGGACGCACCGCCTCCGTGCGCGCGGCAAGTGGCACCTCCTCCGTCCGGGGCGTGGCCTCCCGCTCCGGTACGGCCCCCGCGGGAACCGCCGACGACTTCGCCCGCCGCGGTCGGGGCCGGGCCGGGCGGACGGGCACCGGGACGACCTCCTCGACCGGCGCGGCGGGCACCGGCGCCGGTGCGGGCCGGCGGCGCTCGCGCAGGCGCTGCGCCACGGCCGACAGGAGATAGCCGAAACCGACGAGACCCCAGAACGCCACGAGCGCGATCTGGATCACGGTCGGGGGGTCGCTCAGCATCGCCACCTGCACGCCCGCGACCGCGAGGCCGGCGAGCCCGAGCACGAGTGCGAACCGTGAGCGAGTGGTCAGCTGCCACCGCCAACGCTTCTGGGTCTCCCGTGTCGAGGGTCGAGCTCCGCTGCGCTGCGTCTCCCGTGCCGATCGTCGAGCTCCGCTGCGCTGCGTCTCCCGTGCCACGCACACCTCCCACACCGGACCCGAGGACCCGGACAGAACGGACTCACTCGGAGACGTTACGTGACCGGTTCCCCCGTTCGGGATCGGCCATACGTCATCCCCTCGGGTGACGCATCGGTGCCGAGCACCGAAACGTAACGGTCAGGTCGCGGCCTGGCAGCGGGCGCACCAGAACAGATTGCGGCTCGCGTGCGTCCGTTTGCTGATCTCCGTGCTGCACACGCGACACGCCTGGCCCGTCCGGCGGTACACGTACACCTCGCGGCCACAGCTGGGTCGGTGCGGTTGGTCGTGCTCGTGATCACAGGACCGGTGCTCGTACCGGACGGTGTCGATCGCACCGCGGCGGACGCCGTCGGCGAGCAGGTCGACGAGGTCCGCCCACACCGCCTCCCATCGCTCCCGGCCGAGCTCGCGACCCGGAAGCAGCGGATCGAGACCGTGCCGGAAGAGCACCTCGGCGCGATAGACGTTCCCGACCCCGGCGACCACCGACTGGTCCATCAGCAACGTCGCCAGCGGCGCGCGGGAGCGCGAGATACGCGCCCACGCCGTCTCCGGATCGGTGTCGCGCCGCAGCGGGTCGGCGCCGAGCCGCGAGCGCAGGCCCTCGACCTCGCCCTCGGTGAGCACCTCGCAGGCGATCGGCCCGCGCAGGTCGGCCCAGTGCGTCGGGCCGACCATGCGCATCCGGACCTGGCCGCGCGGGGGCGTCTCGTCCCCGGTGTGCATCGTGAACGTCCCGTACAGCCCGAGGTGGACGTGCACGACGAGGTCGTCGGCGTAGACGTGGAAGAGGTGCTTGCCGTGGGCGTCGGCGCGCTGCAGCACCTGCCCGTCGACCAGCGCGGCGTCCTGGGCGAACCGGCCCTGCGGGGACGACACGGCCACCTCGCGCCCCACGAACCCTCGGGTGTGGGTCCGCACGAGGCGGCGGATCGTGTGGCCTTCGGGCACGCGCCCGCCTACCCCGCGCGGGAGCCGGTCACTCCTCGGGCAGAGCCGGGGGCACGCCGGTCTGCTCGTAGGCGCTCAGCATGTCGATGCGGCGCTGGTGACGTCCGCCCTCGAACGCGGTCGCGAGGAAGGCGTTCACGATCTCGGTGGCCTGCTCGTCGGTGTGCATCCGAGCGCCGACGGCCACGACCTGCGCGTTGTTGTGCTTGCGCGCGAGCTGCGCGGTCTCGACGCTCCACGCGAGCGCGGCGCGGCAGCCCGGCACCTTGTTGGCCGCGATCTGCTCGCCGTTGCCCGAGCCGCCGATGACGATGCCGAGGCTGCCCTCGGCCGACACGGTGCGCAGGCCGGTCTGAACGCAGAACGGCGGGTAGTCGTCGTTGGGGTCGAGCTCGGCGGGACCGACGTCCACGACGTCGTGGCCGGCCTTGGCCAGCTCGCGGAGCAGATGGGCCTTGAGCTCGAACCCGGCATGGTCCGATCCGACGAAGACGCGCACCGGCGCAGTGTGTCAGGGAGACCATGCCCCGCGGAGGTCGACCACGGGGCAGGGACACGCAGCGACTGGGGGGCACGCCGAGAGGGGCGCTGGACCTGGGACGACGGTGTGAAACCCGACGCGGCGAGGCCCACGATCGGGACCTGGGAAACATCCTCGTGACACGCCACGCCTAGTTTGACGACATGTCACTGACGCCGGCCCGCGAGGTCGTCATGGGGGTGGAGGAGGAGTTCCACCTCGTCGACCTCGAGACGCGCTCGGCGGTGCCGCGGGTGCCCGAGCTGCTCGACGAGCTGCAGACTCTCGACGGCGAGGCGTTCGCCGCCGAGCTCAAGCCGTCGATCATCGAGACGAACTCGCGGCCCACCGCGGACCTCGCCGACCTGCGCACCGACCTGGTGCGGCTGCGCGGGATGCTCGCGAACATCGCCGACTCGCACGGCCTCGGCGTCGTCGGCGCCGGCAGCGTCCCCCTGATCGACGGCTCCGCCGAGGGCATCACACCGTCGCCGCGCTACGAGCGGATGCGTGACGAGTACCAGATGCTCGCGTTCGAGCAGCAGATCTGCGGCACCCAGGTGCACGTCGACGTCCCCGACCGCGACGCGGCGATCGCCGTCATGCAGCACAGCGGCCCGTGGCTGCCGGTGCTGCTCGCGCTCTCGGCGAGCTCGCCGTTCTGGAAGAGCGAGGACACCGGTTACGCGAGCAGCCGCACGCTGGCCTGGCACCGCTGGCCGACCGCCGGTCCCCCGGCGCCGCTGACCGACGCCGCCGACTACGACGGGCTCATCGCCGATCTGCTCGCCTCCGGGACGATGTCCGACCCCGGCATGGTCTATTTCGACATGCGTCCCTCGGCGCACCAGAACACCGTCGAGGTCCGCATCTGCGACGCCAGCCCGAGCGTCGACGGCGTGGTGCTCATCGCGGGCCTGTCGCGGGCGCTCGTGCGTCACGGGGTGCGCGCCCACCTCGAGGGCCGCCCGAAGCCTCGCTACCGCCCCGAGCTGCTGCGCGCGGCGAGCTGGCGGGCGGCGCGCTCGGGCCTCGAGGGCGACCTCGTCGACGTCCCGGGCCGCGAGCTCGTGCCACCGTCGCGCGCGGTGCGGCTCATGCTCTCCCACCTCGCCGACGACCTCGACGAGGCCGGGGACCGCGCCGTCGTCGAGGAGCTGGCGCTCGAGGCGCTGGCCCGCGGCAGCTCGGCGGCCCGCCAGCGCCAGCGCGCCAACCGCAGCGGCGGACTCGAGGCCGTCGTGGACATGCTCGTCGCCGAGACCCGCGGCGCCCCGGACTCGCCGGTCGACGCCCCGGTGTCCGACACCGTCGCCCCGATCATGCTGGCGGACTACCGCCCGCCCGGCTTCGACGAGGCCGTCTCCGAGGACGGCACGGTGCGCCCGGCGTACTCGTGGCTGGTCTCCACGCTCGAGCGGATCGGGCCGTCCGGCCTGCTCGTGCACGAGAAGAGCCGCGACGCCGAGCAGCGCGCCCGCGGCATGTTCTTCCCGCAGGGCGACGACGCCGAGCGCCTGTTCCCCCTCGACCTGGTGCCCCGCCTCATCACCCCCGGCGAGTGGGCAACCCTGTCCGAGGGGCTGATCCAGCGCGCCCGCACCTGCGAGGCCCTGCTGCAGGACCTCCACGGGGAACGCGCCTGCCTGCACGACGGCGTCCTGCCCGAGGCCGCCCTGCGCTGGGTCCCGGCGCCGCACGAGGCCGCCATGAACCTGGCCCCGGGCGCCGTGCGCGCTCTGGTCAGCGGCCTGGACCTCGTGTGCGACGCCGAGGGCGGGTGGAAGGTGCTCGAGGACAACCTGCGCATCCCCTCGGGCATCGGCTTCGCGATGGCCGACCGGCGCGTGGTGCGCAGCGTCCTGCCCGAGCTGCAGGCCCCCGACGGCGTGCTCGACGCCGACGAGGGCCCGGCGCTGCTGCGCGAGGCGCTGCTGGCGTGCGCCCCGCCGGCGGCCGGGCACGACCCGGTGCTCGCCGTCGTCACCGAGGGCGTGAGCGACTCCGCGTACTTCGAGCACCGCATGCTCGCCGAGGAGATGAGCGTGCCGTTGCTCACGCCCGGCGAGCTCCGCGCGGCCGCCGGGATGATCACGATCGCGGCCACCGGCCGGCCCGTCGACGTCCTCTACCGGCGCATCGACGAGGAGGTCCTCTTCACCGCCGGCGACGCGTCGGGCGTCCGGCTCGGCGACCCCGTCCAGGAGGCCGTCCGCACGGGCCGGCTGACGCTCGCCAACGCGCCGGGCAACGGCCTGGTCGACGACAAGGGCGTCTACCCCTTCATCGCTGCGCTCACCGAGTACTACCTCGGCGAGAAGGCAACCCTCGCGGCCGTCCCGACCTGGTCGTGCGCGGATCCCGAGCAGCGCGACCACGTCCTCGCGCACCTCGACCAGCTCGTGCTCAAGCCCGTCGACGGCTTCGGCGGGCAGGGCATCGTCATCGGCCCCCACGCGGACGCCGCGGAGCTCGAGCAGGCGGCCGCCGCGGTGCGGGCGGACCCCCCGGGCTTCGTCGCGCAGGAGACGATCCGGATCTCCACGCACCCCACGTTCACCGGCGCGGCGCTGGAGCCGCGCGTGGTCGACCTGCGGGCGTTCGTCGTCCTCGCCCCGACCCCGACGGTCCTGCCGACGCCGCTGACACGAGTCGCGCCCGCCGACTCGCTCGTGGTCAACTCGTCGCGCGGCGGGGGCTCGAAGGACACCTGGATCCTGCGCTGAGAGCGCGGATCACGACCGAGGAGGCCACACGTGTGCGGCATCGCCGGTGAGTTCCGCTTCGACGGCCGTGCGGCCGAGGTCGCGACGGTGCTCGACATGGCCCAGGTCCTCGAGCCCCGCGGGCCCGACGGCTGGGGCGTGGTCGGGCACGGGCCGCTGGCCCTCGCCCACCAGCGTCTCAAGATCATCGACCTGTCCGAGGCCGGCGCCCAGCCGATGGTCGACTCCGACCTCGCCCTCACCGCCGTCTTCAACGGGATCATCTACAACTACAAGGAGCTCCGCGAGGAGCTGCACGCGCAGGGCTACCGGTTCTTCTCCACCTCGGACACCGAGGTGGTGCTCAAGGCCTTCCACCGCTGGGGCAAGGCCTGCGTCGAGCACTTCAAGGGCATGTTCGCCTTCGCGGTGTCCGACCGGCGCACCGGCGAGCTCGTGCTCGGCCGCGACCGGCTGGGGATCAAGCCGCTCTACGTCGCCCAGGTCCCCGGCGCGCTGCGCTTCGCGTCCTCGCTGCCCGCCCTGCTCGCGGGCGGCGGGCTGAACACCGACGTCGACCGCATCGCCCTGCACCACTACATGAGCTTCCACTCGGTGGTCCCGGCGCCGCGCACGATCCTGCAGGGGGTCCGCAAGCTCCCGCCGGCGACGGTCCGCACGGTCTCCCCGGACGGCGGCACCGACGACTGGGTCTACTGGGAGCCGACGTTCACCCGCAACGGTGAGCGCTCGGAGCAGGAGTGGGCCGAGACCGCGCTGTCGTCGCTGCGCACCGCGGTCGAGCGCCGCATGGTGGCCGACGTGCCCGTGGGCGTGCTGCTCTCGGGCGGCATCGACTCGTCGATCGTCGTGGCGCTGCTCGCCGAGATGGGCCAGTCCGACCTCAAGACCTTCTCGATCGGCTTCGAGTCCGAGGCCGGTGAGACCGGTGACGAGTTCGACTACTCCGACCTCGTCGCGGCGACCTACGGCACCGATCACGTGAAGTTCGCGGTCCCCAAGCACGAGACCGACGACGCGCTGGAGGGCGCGGTGGCGGCGATGGCCGAGCCGATGGTCAGCCACGACGTGGTCGCCTTCTACCTGCTCTCCCGCGAGGTCTCGAAGTCGATCAAGGTCGTGCAGTCCGGGCAGGGTGCCGACGAGATCCTCGGCGGCTACGACTGGTACCCGCCGCTGGCCGGGGTACCGCGCGACGGGGCCGTCGACGCCTACCAGAAGGCGTTCTTCGACCGCCCGCACAGCGAGGTCGCCCAGCTCCTCACCCCCGAGGCCCTGGTCGACGACGACGTCAGCCGCGCGTTCGTCGCCGAGCACTTCGGGCGGCCCGGGGCCGACTCGGCGGTCGACGCCGCCCTGCGCCTCGACACCACGATCATGCTCGTGGACGACCCCGTGAAGCGCGTCGACAACATGACGATGGCCTGGGGCCTCGAGGCACGCGTGCCGTTCCTCGACCACGACTTCGTCGAGACGATGGGCGCCTGTCCGCCCGAGCTCAAACTGGCCGACGGCGGCAAGGGCGTGCTCAAGGCCGCCGCCCGCGGGGTGCTCCCCGACGAGATCATCGACCGGAAGAAGGGCTACTTCCCGGTGCCGGCGATCCGCCAGCTCTCGGGGCCGGTGCTCGAGCGCGTGCGCGGGGCGCTCACCGACCCCGCCGCCACGTCGCGCGGGCTCTTCCGCGCCGACGCCGTCGCGACCATGCTCGACGACCCGAATTCCGGGCGCACGAACCTCGGCGCCAACGCCCTGTGGCAGGTCGCCCTGCTCGAGATGTGGCTGCAGGCGCACGGCATCACGTAGGTACGGTGCGGCGGTGGACGAGTGGATCAGCGCGACACGATGCTGGTCACCCAGCCCCTCCCCGGACGGGACGACGATCGCGTTCGTCTGGGACGGCGACGGCCGCCCCCAGGTCCGCCTGCACCGCCGCGCCACCGGCGAGGAGTGGTCGCTCGACACCGGTGACGACCTGGTCGCGACGGTGCGCTGGTCCCCCGACGGGGCGTGGCTCGCGGTGGAGACCGCGCCCGACGGCGGCGAGCGGACCCAGGTCGCGATCATCCGCCCGGACGGCACCGACCTGCGCCCTGTCCGCGGCGTCGGCGACGGCGACCGGGGCGCGGTGACCCTCGACCGCTTCACCCACACGGGATCGGTCCTCGCGATCACCGAGTCGGACATCGAGACGACGACGGCCTGGCTGGTCGACGCCGACACCGGGCAGCGCCAGCGCGTGGGCTCCGGGCACGCCCTGCAGATCCTCGACGTGAGCCGCGACCGCCGGCGTGTCCTCCTGCGCCGTGGCCGACGCGGGTCCCGTCACGTCGGGATCGTCGACCTCGACGGCACCGAGGGCTGGCACGAGATCGACGTCCAGCGGGGTCCCGGCGGGCCGCCCGGCGCGGTCGAGCACCCCGTGGCGATCACCCGCGACTCCAGTGCCGTCGCCGGCCGGTTCACCCCCGACGGCACGAAGATGCTGCTGCTCACCGACGGTGGCCGCGAACGCGCCGCGCTGGTCTCGGTGGACGTCGCCACCGACGCGAGCCCGATGACCCCGGAGGTGCTCGCCGAGCGCACCGACGCCGACCTCGAGCGCTTCGCGCTCACCGAGGACGCCGCGCTCGCCGCGCTCGTGTGGAACGTCGAGGGGCGCAGCGAGGTCGACCTGCTCGACCTGGACAGCGACAAGTGCTCGTCGTACGCCCCGCCCGGCGACGTCGTCACCAGCGCGGTCTTCAGCCACGACGGCGACTCGCTGGTCATGGGCATCCAGTCGCCCGAGGTGCCCGCCGCCGTGTGGTGCCACGAGCTGTCGTCGGACACGACCGCGCTGATCTGCCCGCACGAGGAGCCGCGCTGGTCGCCGGGCCAGCTCGTGCACCCGACACTCGAGGTCGTCGCCACCCCCGACGGCCTGCGCCTGCCCGGCTGGCTCTACCGCCCGCGCGGGAGCGCCGGGCCCCTGCCGACCGTGATCTACCTCCACGGTGGGCCGGAGGCCCAGGAGCGGCCGGTGTTCACGCCGCTCTACCAGCACCTGCTCGCCCGCGGGATCGCCGTGTACGCCGCCAACGTGCGCGGCTCCTCGGGCTTCGGGCGCTCGTTCGTCAACGCCGACAACGGCGCCGGGCGCTTCGCGGCGATCCGGGACGTCGCGACGTGCGTGGAGCACCTCGTCGAGGGCGGCGTGGCCGACCCCGCGCGCGTCGCCGTCATGGGCCGGTCCTACGGCGGCTACCTGACCCTCGCCGCACTCGTGAACCACCCCGAGCTCTTCGCCGTCGGCATCGACGTGTGCGGCATGGCCGACTTCGAGACGTTCTTCGCCCGCACCGAGCCGTGGATCGCCGACGCCGCGGTCGGCGAGTACGGACACCCCATCCACGACCGCAACCTGCTGCGCGAGCTGTCCCCCGTGCACCGCATGGAGCGCCTGCGCGCGCCCCTGCTCGTCGTACACGGGAAGTGGGACACCAACGTGCCCGTGCACGAGGCCGAGCTCGCGGTCCACGGCGCCAAGGCCGCCGGCGTACCGGTGCGCTACCTGCTCTTCGACGACGAGGGCCACGAGATCCAGCGCACCGAGAACCGCGTGCGCTTCATCCACGAGTGCGTCGACTGGCTCAGTACCCACTTCGAGCTCGACGAGCGCGCGGACGCGGGGTAGCTCCAGGTCGATCTCCCCACCCCGACCTCGAGCCCGACCCGACACACGGCGGACGCCCGGCGCGCGGTGTCCCGAGCCCCGAGCCCTACCGCAGCTCCACCCGACGGAACACCACGACGAGCCCGGCGAGGACCACCGCCGGCGCCACCAGCCAGAACGGGCGGGCCACCACCCAGTCCGCGTCCGGAACCCCGTCCGGCGCCACACCGAGGCGCTCGGTCGCGAGGAACACCGCGGCGAACGCCGTCATGTGCCACACGAACAGCGTCATCGCTGTCGCGTTGATCCCCACGACGCACCGCCAGGGTCGGCGGCGGCGCAGCAGACGGTCCGCGACAGGGGCGACGAGCGCCAGGAGACCGAGCTGCAGGACGGCCAGCGCGACGACCGCCGGCGTCGTCGGCCACAGGTTCGCGCCGACCATCGACCGCGGGTAGCCGAGCGCGCCCGTCGCCACCACGAGCGACACGAGCCCGACACCGGCGACCGCCAGCGCCACCCCGCGCGAGACCCGACCGCGGTCTCGCCAGAGGTAACCGAGCTGGTGGACGAGCAGCCACACCAGCGCCGACGACACGTAGCCGACGACCGCCGGAACGGTTGCGCGCCGTAGCGTCTCGGCCACCGCCACCGCGAGCAGCAGGACGACGAGGGTCCTCGTCGGGGCGCGGCGGTGCCACCGCGCCGTCACCGGCACCAGAACCGTGACCAGCGTGTAGACCCCGAGAAACCACAGCGGGGTCAGCACCCCCGGGAACCACGCCACCAGCGGGGTCGGCGCTCCCGCCGCCGTCGCCACCCCTTCGACGGCGGCCCACGCGCCCACCCACACCCCCACCGGCGCGAGCAGGCGCCGCGCTCGCCGCCGGAGGAACGCGCCCGCGCGGTGACCGGCGGCATCCCACCCGGCCAGGTTCGCGAACCCGCCGACGACGAAGAACGCCGGCATCACCTGGAGCACCCACGTCGCCGCCCATCCCAGGGGCACGGCGTCGACCGGATTCGGCATCACGACGACGCCGTCCGAGCCGCGGTGGGTGAGCGATCCGACCCAGTGCCACAGGATCACGACCAGGATCGCGGCGGCCCGCGCCCCGTCCACCAGCCGGTCGCGCCCGGCCGGGGTCGCGTCGGCGAGGGCCGAGACGCCGGCGGGCGCGCGATGCCCGTCGCCCCGTCCGGTCGTCACGTGAGGCACCATTCCCGACGATGACCGTGCAGGTGAAGCGGGTGCGCGAGGCACGCGCCGACGGCGACGGCACGCGGGTGCTCGTCGACCGGCTCTGGCCGCGCGGGCTCGCCAGGACCGACGCCGACCACGACGCCTGGATCCGCGACGTCGCGCCCAGCGCCGCGCTACGGACGTGGTTCTCCCACGACCCCGCGAAGTACGACGAGTTCGCCCGCCGCTACCGCGCGGAGCTCGATGCGGAACCCGCCGCGTCGGCACTCGCGTCACTGCGCGACACGGCGGGTCCGCTCACCCTGCTGACCGCCACCCGCGACGTCGACCACAGCCACGCCCGGGTACTCGCCGAGGTGCTGTCTACAGCTGGATCGACTTGACCTCGAGGAACTCCTCGAGCCCGTAGCGGCCGAGCTCGCGGCCGGTGCCCGACTGCTTGTAGCCGCCGAACGGGGCGAGCGGGTTGAACTGGCCACCGTTGACGTCGACCTGGCCGGTGCGCATGCGCTTCGCGACCTCGACCCCGCGCTCCTGCGACCCCGCGAACACGGCGCCGGCGAGTCCGTACACGGTCGCGTTGGCGATCTCGACGGCCTCGTCCTCGTCCGCGTAGGGCATCACCGACAGCACCGGACCGAAGATCTCCTCCTGGGCGATCGTCATGTCGGGGCGCACGCCCGAGAAGATCGTGGGGCGGACGTACGCGCCGCTCACGAGCCCGTCGGGACGCCCCGGGCCGCCCGCGGCGAGCTCGGCGCCCTCGGAGACACCGGTGGTGATGTAGGCGTCGACCCGCTCGCGCTGGCGCTCCGAGGACATCGGCCCGATGCGGGTCGACTCGTCGGTGGGGTCGCCGACCGTGTACTTCGCGGACTGCGCCACGGCCAGCTCGACGACCTGGTCGTGCAGCGACCGGGGCACGAGCAGCCGGGTCCAGGCGGTGCAGGTCTGCCCGCCGTTGATGAAGCAGTTGCCGAGGCCGAGCTTGACGGCCTGGGTGAGGTCGGCGTCGTCGAGGACGATGTTGGCCGACTTGCCCCCGAGCTCGAGCGCGACGCGCTTGACGGTGCCGGCCGCGACCTCCTGCACGCGGCGCCCCGCGGGCACCGACCCGGTGAACGACATCATGTCGACGTCGGGGTGCGCGGCGAGCGCCTCGCCGGCCTCGGGACCGGTGCCGTGCACGACGTTGAACACCCCGGCGGGCAGCCCCGCCTCGCGGGTGATCTCGGCGAGGATGCCGGCGGTCAGGGGCGCGACCTCGCTGGGCTTGAGCACGATCGTGGCGCCCGCGACCAGCGCCGGCGCGACCTTGGCGACGATCTGGTGCAGCGGGTAGTTCCACGGCGTCACCGCGCCGACGACGCCGACCGGCTCCCGCACGACCAGCGAGTTGCCGATCTCCTCGGTCCACGGGAACGACTCCGCGAGCCCGGCGACGCCCTTCGAGGTCGCCATCGGCATGCCGACCTGGACGGTGTTGGCGAACGTGATCGGCGAGCCCATCTCAGCGGTGATCGAGGCCGCGATCTCGCCGCTGCGCGCCTTGAGGCCCTCGCGGATGGCCAGCACCATCGCCACCCGGTCGGCCAGCGGGGTCGCCGCCCACCGTGGGAACGCCGCGCGCGCGGCCAGTACCGCGGCGTCGACCTCCGCCTTCCCGCCGGCGGGGACTTCCGCGATCGTCTGCTCCGTCGCCGGGTTCACCACGGCGATCGACCCGGACCCCTCCTGCCACGCGCCGTCGATCCAGTGCCTCGTGAGGGTGTCCGTCGCAGTCGTCGTCTCCATGGCTCCACCCTGCCCGACGGGGCGACGTCCTCGCCCGTGTCACCTACCGTGTGAGGACGGACACACATCGTGGAGCACCTACCTTCCGCGAACCCACTGCCCTCGAGCCACGCCGAGGAGATCGTGCGTGGCGAGCGGCGCGCTGGGCCCCTCACGACCCGCGGCCGTGCCTGGTGCCGCCGGACCGGTCGGGCGGCTACACCAGCCTGTTCGCCCTGCCGCAGAACGGGGCGCCGGCGTCGATGTGACGCCGACGCCCCGGCCGGTTCAGTCGAACTGCAGCTCGGTGTCGCGCGTGCGCTTGAGCTCGTAGAAGTACTCGTAGCCGGCGAGGAGCCTGGCGCCGTCGAAGATCTGACCGGCTTGCTCGCCCTTCGGGATGCGGGTCAGCACCGGGCCGAAGTACGCCGAGCCCTCGACGTGGATCACGGGGGTGCCGACGTCCATGCCCACGGGGTCCATGCCCTCGTGGTGGCTCTTCTTCAGTGCCTCGTCGTACTCGTCGGTGTGCGCGGCCTGGGCGAGCGAGGCGTCGAGGCCGACCTCGGCGAGCGCCTTCGGGATGACGTCGTCGAAGTCCTTGTTGCCGTTGTTGTGGATCTCGGTACCCATCGCGGTGTAGAGCGGGGCGAGGACGTCGTCGCCCTTCTGCTGCGCCGCGGCGATCGCGACCCGGACGGGACCCCACGCCTTCGTCATCATCTCGGCGTAGTTCTCGGGCAGATCGCGGCCCTCGTTGAGCACGGCGAGGCTCATCACGTGCCAGTGGGTCTCCACGTCGCGGACCTTCTCGACCTCGAGCATCCAGCGCGAGGTGATCCAGGCGAACGGGCACAGCGGGTCGAACCAGAAATCGACGCGAGTCTTGTCTGCCATGACGATCGGGTTCCCTTCTCGGAGGTCCTCACTGGGGCAACCCCCGGGACGCCCCGTGATGTTCCCGGTCGCAGTCCATGGTCCGGCTCCGCTCGGCTGCGCGGACCGGCCGTAGGGTGTCGCCGTGGCTGCCCCGAACCTGACCCGCGACGACGCCGCGACGCGCGCCGAGCTGCTCGAGGTCGACTCCTACGACATCGACCTCGACCTCACCGACCCGGCGACCGGCGGACCCGGCGAGTCCACGTTCCGCTCGATCACCACCGTGCGCTTCCGCTGTGCGCAGCCCGGCGCGTCGAGCTGGATCGACATCGTGGCCGCCGGCGTGCGCTCGGCCGTGCTGAACGGAACCCCGCTCGACGTGTCCGACTACGACGAGGAGAAGGGGATCGCGCTCCCCGACCTCGCCGCCGACAACGAGCTGGTCGTCGACGCCGACTGCCGCTACATGAACACCGGCGAAGGCCTGCACCGCTTCGTCGACCCCGTCGACGGCGGGGTCTACCTCTACAGCCAGTTCGAGACGGCCGACGCGAAGCGGATGTTCGCCTGCTTCGACCAGCCCGACCTCAAGGCGACCATCGCCGCGACGGTCACGGCGCCGTCCGGCTGGGAGGTCATCGCCAACGGCGCGGCCACCGAGGCCTCGGCGTCCTCGGCGGCGGGCGGCGTCACCCGGCACACGTTCACCACGACGCCGCGCATCTCGACGTACCTCGTGGCGCTGGTCGCGGGCCCGTACGCCAAGTGGACCGACACCTACAGCGACGAGCACGGCACGATCCCGCTCGGGATCTACTGCCGCTCGAGCCTCGCCGAGTTCATGGACGCCGAGCGGCTGTTCACCGAGACCAAGCAGGGCTTCGGCTTCTACCACCGCAACTTCGGGGTGCCCTACCCCTTCGACAAGTACGACCAGCTCTTCGTGCCCGAGTTCAACGCCGGCGCGATGGAGAACGTCGGCGCGGTGACGTTCCTCGAGGACTACGTCTTCCGCAGCCGCGTGACCCGCTACCTCTACGAGCGCCGCGCCGAGACGGTGCTGCACGAGATGGCGCACATGTGGTTCGGCGACCTCGTCACCATGCGCTGGTGGGACGACCTGTGGCTCAACGAGTCGTTCGCCACCTGGGCCAGCGTCGTCAGCCAGGCCGAGGCCACCGAGTACCGCAACGCGTGGACGACCTTCGCCAACGTCGAGAAGTCGTGGGCGTACCGCCAGGACCAGCTGCCCTCGACCCACCCGGTCGCCGCCGACATCCCCGACCTGCAGGCCGTCGAGGTCAACTTCGACGGCATCACGTACGCCAAGGGCGCGTCGGTGCTCAAGCAGCTCGTCGCCTACGTCGGGCAGGACGAGTTCCTGTCCGGGCTGCGGCTGTACTTCTCGCGCCACGCCTACGGCAACGCGACCTTCGACGACCTGCTGGGCGCGCTGACCGAGGCGTCGGGCCGTGACCTGTCGGGTTGGAGCGCGCAGTGGCTGCGCACCACCGGGCTGAACTCGCTCTCGCCGTCGTTCTCGGTCGGGGAGAACGGCCGGTACACGGCGTTCGAGGTCGTCCAGGGCGGCGCCCGGCCCGGTGCCGGCGAGCTGCGCACCCACCGGCTCGCGGTCGGGATCTACGGCGACAGCCAGGAAGGGGATGAGCGGGGCTCGGGCAAGCTGGTCCGGCAGCACCGCGTGGAGCTCGACGTCAGCGGCGAGCGCACCGAGGTCCCCGAGCTGGTCGGCGTCCCGGCCGGCGCGCTCGTGCTCGTCAACGACGACGACCTGACGTACTGCACGATGCGCCTCGACGAGCGCTCGCTGACCACGCTGATCGACCGCATCGGCGACATCGCCGAGCCCCTGCCGCGCACCCTGTGCTGGTCGGCGGCCTGGGAGATGACCCGCGAGGCCGAGCTGCGCGCCCGCGACTTCGTCGCCCTCGTCACCGGAGGGATCGCCGCCGAGTCCGAGGTCGGCGTCGTGCAGCGACTGCTCCTGCAGGCGCAGACCGCCCTCGCCTCGTACGCCGAGCCGGCCTGGGCGGTCGACGAGGGGTGGCCGACGTTCGTCGCGCGCCTGCTCGAGCTCGCGCACGCCGACCCGGGCTCGGACCACCAGCTCGCGATCGTCAACGCGCTCTCGGGGTCGGTGCTCACCCCCGAGGCGATCGACGCCCTCGCCGGGTGGCGCTCGGGGACCTCGCCGCTCGAGGGCCTCACCGTCGACACCGACCTGCGCTGGCGGCTCCTGCACGCGCTGGTGGCCCACGGCGCCGCGGGCGAGGCGGAGATCGACGAGGAGTACGCGCTCGACAACACCGCCACCGGGCGCCGCATGGCCGAGCGGGCGACGGCGCTGATCCCCACCCCGGAGGCGAAGGCCGAAGCGTGGCGGCGCGCCGTCGAGGACGACTCCCTGCCGAACGCGATCAACGCCGCGATCATCATGGGCTTCTCGCACCCCGCCCAGCAGGCGCTGCTCGCCGACTACGTCGAGAAGTACTTCGCGGTCGTCGACGAGGTGTGGGCGCGCCGCTCGTCGGAGCAGGCGCAGCCGATGGTGCAGGGCCTCTTCCCGTCCTGGGCCGTCGAGCCCGCGACGGTCGAGGCCGCCGACTCCTGGCTCGCGGGCGACCACCCGCCGGCCCTGCGCCGCCTGGTCACCGAGGGCCGCGCCGGTGTCGTCCGCGCCCTCGCGGCCCGGGAGTTCGACCGCGGCTGAGGCCTCCCGGAAGCAACGAACGCGCTGTTCGCTGCGCTAGAAGCAGCGAACATCCTCGTGAGCACGCCGATAGGGCGTTCGTCCAGTACTTCGGAGCGCCTAGGGGTGGGCGTGGCCGGCCTGGTCGGCGAGCATGGTGATGCCTTCGACCATGCCGCCGACGAGGTCGGACTCCTTGAACGAGGCGACCATGCTCATCACCGCGAGCTTGGCGCCGCGGTCGTCGATGCGGCGGCTGGACTCCGCCCCGGTGACGATCTCGACGACGCGCTCGCCCGGCGACACGGCGACGACGATCGACTCGGCGGCACGGTCGCCCAGCGAGGCGTGCAACTCCTCGGCGCGCTCCCGCGAGCGGGCGCCGAGCGCGCCCACCCAGAGGGTGAACAGCAGCCCGGTCTCGCGACAGGCCAGCGTCAGCGCCTCGTCGAGCCGGGACAGCTGGGAGGCGGAGAACGGGGTGCGCGAGTCCTCGGCCAGCACGTCGCTCGCCTCGGAGATCCGCCCGGAGAGGGTGGCGACGCGCGCCTGTCCGTACACCGGGTCCTCGAGGACACCGGGGCCGCGGGTCAGACGGGTGGTCTCGCCCGGCGCGTCCTGACGTGCCGGGACGACCTCACCATGTGCCACGAGCGCCTCCTCGGGCGGTGTGATCGGTGGCCGAGCCGGACGGCACGGCCTCGACGGTCGGCCCGGCGACGCCTGAGCCTCGGGGGTTGCCCATCCACCACAGCGGCTCGTGGTCCCACGCGTCGCCGGAGCGGTAGCGCGCGCCTCGCGACGAGGGGCGGACGAGGGTCAGGAGGGCGATGAGGCCGATCCCTCCGAGCGAGGTCACGCCGTAGAGCAGGAAGGTGGTCAGCGGGCTCACGCGCAGCACCGTAGTGGATGTCTCCCACGACGTCCCGTCGTAGACCGCGTCCTCACACCTCGGGCGGACGGCGGTCCGCCCACGGCCGCGCCGCCTCGAGCTCGGCGGCCAGCCCGAGCAGGACCGACTCCTCCCCTCGGCGCCCGCGCAGGGCGACGCCGAGGGGCAGCCCGTCGGCCCACCCCAGCGGCAGCGAGATCGCCGGCTCGCCGGTCATGTTCGCGATCGCGTTCCACGGCGTGAAGGCGATCTGGCGGGCGAAGTCGTCGGCGGGGTCGCCGGTCTCGGTGAACCACCCGACCGGGCGCGGGGGCAGCGCGACGGTCGGGGTGAGGACCGCGTCGTAGCCCGCGCGCTCGGCGACCATCGCCCGGGTCACGCCCTGCACCGTGTGCAGCGCCGCCATCGCCGTCATCCCATCGCACTCGCGACCCCGGGCGCGCAGCCAGCGGGTCAGCGGCTGCAGGCGCGGCTCGTCGACGGGGTGGACGGGGTCGGCGAGCGAGAGCACCTTCCACAGCGTCAGGAACGCGTCGACGCCCGCGTCGGGCAGGCGGATCGCGACGGGCTCGACGTCGTGGCCGAGCTGGGCGAGCAGCGCCCCGACGTCCTCGGCGGCACTCCGGCAGGCGGGGTCGACCGCGACCCCGTCCAGCGGGGACTCCACGGCCAGCGCGATCCGGTGTCGCGGCGCCGGCCGCTCGAGCGCGCCGAGGTAGCCGCCCCCGGGCGCCGGCGCCGGCACGAACGGCTCCCCCGCCGCGAGCACGGCCATCGCGTCGAGCAGGGCGGCGGCGTCCGCGACCGTGCGGGCGAGCGGGCCGTGCACCGAGAGCCCCGCCGGGTCGCCGCCCGCAGGGCCGGCGGGGACGCGTCCGCGGGTCGTCTTCAGCCCGACGAGACCGCAGACCGAGGCGGGGATGCGGATCGAGCCGCCGCCGTCGGTGCCGTGCGCGACGGGCAGGATGCCGGCCGCCACCGCGGCCGCGGCCCCACCCGAGGACCCGCCGGCCGAGCGTGTGCGGTCCCACGGAGTGACGGCCGGCGGCCCACCGGCCGGCTCGGTGTAGCAGGGCAGCCCGAACTCGGGCACCGCGGTCTTGCCGATGCTGATCGTCCCGGCGCTGCGCAGCAGGCCGACGACGTCGTCGTCGCGAGCGGGCACCCAGCCGTCGTAGATCACCGAGCCGCGGCCCGTCGGGACGCCGGCGGTCGCCGTCAGGTCCTTGACGGCCGTCGGGACCCCGGCGAGCGGACCGGTCCCCTCGAGCCCCGACCGGTCGAGCGCACGGGCCGCGTCGCGGGCGCGCTCGGCCGTGAGCACCGCGAACGCCCCCAGGGCGGGCCCCAGGCGTTCGGCGCGCGCGAGGGCCGCGTCGACGACGTCGAGGGCCGTGACGTCTCCGCGCCGCACCGCGGCGGCGGTCTCGAGGGCGCTCAGCTCGTGGAGATCGCTCACGGTTGCCCCATGCTGCCGCATCGCGGGGCGCGCTGCGTGTCAGGCCGCTGTCAGGCCGCTGTCAGGCCGCTGTCAGGCCGCTGTCAGGCCGCTGTCAGGCCGCGCTCTCCCCCAGGTACGGCAGCCAGAGCGGGTCGGCGTCGACGAGCCCGGCGAGCAGGCGCCAGTGCCGTCCGCGCGGTGCGGTCGGCATGACGCGCAGCGGCCACCCGAGCTCGGCGACCAGCTTGTCCGCCTTGCGGTGGTTGCACCGTGCGCAGCAGGCGACGCAGTTCTCCCACGTGTGGGTGCCGCCGCGGCTGCGCGGCACGACGTGGTCGATGGTCTCGGCCCGCCCGCCGCAGTACGCGCACCGGAACCGGTCGCGGTGCATGAGCGCGGCCCGTGTCAGTGGTACGCGCGCCCGGTACGGCACACGAACGTAAGTGCAGAGCCGGATGACGGACGGGACCTCGACCGAACCGGTCGCCGAGTGCAGGACGAGCCCGGCGGCGTCGCCGTGGACCACCTCGGCCTTGCCGCAGACCAGCAGCACGATCGCGCGCCGGAGGGGCAGCGCCGTGAGGGGCTCGAAGGTGGCGTTGAGGAGCAGGACCCGGCGGCGGCCCCAGGGCGGCGACGGCAGGGGCGGGGCGGGGGGATCGTCCGGGGAGTCGGCGGGGGGAGGGGGAGCGACGGTCAGTTCGGGGACGGGATCGGGAGGGTCGAACGCGCCGCGTGGCGCGGTGGTGGGCGGGACCTCGCTGACCAGCGGAGTCACGCTGCCGGGTTGTCGTTCGTGCACACGACCACCTCCCGCCGAGTTGGCCCTAGTCGACCACACAACGGGCCCGATCGCACGTGTGTTCTCACCGAACGCATCGGCGCGTCACCCGCCCGTCACCGTGGCGCCGGGAGGGCCCGGCCGCCGGTCGGGGCGTGCTCTACCGTCGGGCGACGTGACCGTGCCGTTGTCGACGCCCTCTCCGGGCAGCCCCCCGGCCACCCCGACGCCGAGCCCCGAGCCGGCCCCCGACTTCGCCTCGCCCCTGTCGTCCCCGCTGTCGTCCCCGCTGTCGTCCCCGCTGTCGTCCCCGCTGTCGTCCCCGCCGCCCGCCTGCGCGACCGACGCCGGGTCGCTCTGCCAACGGGTCTACGAGCTCACCCAGACCGACTGGCTCTCCCGCTCGGCCGACCAGCTGATCACGCACCTGATCGTCGTGCTGCTGATCATCGTCGTCGCGGTCGTGCTGCGGTTCGCCGTGCACCGGGCGATCGCCCGGCTCACCAACGGTGCCCGCGAGGGCCGGGTCCCGGCGCTGCTGCGACCTCTGCGCGACCGTGCGGTCCGCACGCTGCGCGATGCCGCCCCGCTGATGGTCGAGCGCCGTACGCAGCGCGCGCAGGCGATCGGCTCGGTGCTGCGGTCGTTCTCGACGATCCTGATCTACGGCGTCGCCTTCGTGCTGATCCTGGGCGAGTTCGGGGTCGACCTCGCCCCGATCATCGCCTCGGCCGGCATCGTCGGTGTCGCGATCGGGTTCGGCGCGCAGAACCTCGTCCGCGACTTCCTGTCGGGCATCTTCATGATGCTCGAGGACCAGTACGGCGTGGGCGACGTCGTCGACCTCGGCGAAGCCACCGGCACGGTCGAGGCCGTCGGCCTGCGCGTCACGACACTGCGCGACATCGCCGGAACCGTCTGGTACGTCCGCAACGGCGAGGTGCTGCGCGTGGGCAACTCCAGCCAGGGCTACTCGGTCGCCGTCGTCGACACCCCCGTGGGCCACAGCGCCGACGTCGACGAAGCCCTCGCGATCGCCGAGCGCGCCGCGAACGCCGAATGCGCCGAGCCTGGGATCGCGAGCAAGGTGATCGCACCGCCGGAGATGCTCGGCGTCCAGTCCGTCACCGCCGAGGGCGTGCTCATGCGCCTGACGATCAAGACACGCCCGGGCGAGCAGTGGGCCGTGCAGCGCGCCGTCGCCGCCGAGATCAAGACCCAGCTCGACGCGGCGGGGGTGGCCGCGCCCTACCCGTTCACGGGACGCCCCGGCGTCGCGGGGCCCGGAACCCCCGCCGTCTGAGTGGGGCGGGTCTGATCCCACCCGCCACCGCGGGATCTGGGACGGTGGTGGGGTGAGCGCACCACAGGCCGGTCGACCCGACACGTTCTACGAGGCCGTGGGCGGGCACGAGACGTTCGTGGCGATCGTGCACCGCTTCTACGAGCAGGTCGCCGACGACCCCGTCCTGCGTCCCCTCTATCCCGAGGAGGACCTGGGCCCGGCCGAGCAGCGGCTGCTGATGTTCCTCGAGCAGTACTGGGGCGGCCCGCAGACCTACTCCCACCAGCGCGGACATCCCCGGCTGCGCATGCGGCACGCCCCGTTCCCCATCGGGCCGCTCGAGCGCGACGCGTGGCTGCGCTGCATGCGCGTCGCCGTCGACGAGGTCGACCTGCCCGAGGAGCGGCGCCGCCAGATGTGGGAGTACTTCGAGATGGCCGCGACGAGCATGATGAACAAGGCCTGGTGATGGCTGCTTCGACGCCCTTCAGGCGACGCCCTGCAGGCACCGACGACTCCGGCCCGCATCGCCTGGAACGAGCCCCTGGACTTCCTGCGCGCCGACCTGCGCTGACCGACCTAGCCGACCGGCCTATGTGAGGACGGTGAGGGAGGGACGACGGTGGCGGACGATCGCCGCGCCGCCGACGTCCAGCCGCATCCACGCCCCGCCCCCGGAGAGCGCGACGGGCACCGCCGCGCCGCCCTCCGGCCAGCCCATCCCTGCCACCGCGACGACGCAGCGTGCGGGCACCCGCACCCCGCCCTCCTCCCACACCGTCGCGTCGAGCCCCGACGGGTCGGCGCGAGCGACGATCGCCTCGACCTCGGCCGCCGGGATCGCGCCGACGACGTCCCAGATGAGCTCGCCGGGGAGGTCACCACGCCAGCGGTCGTCCACGGCGGGCCCGGGGTCGAGCTCCGGGGCGTCGACGACCGACAGTGCCGCGAGCAGGTCCGACGCCATCACCGTGACGTCGGCGGGCGCCACCCGGCCCGCCGCCCCGGACGTCACCAGCACCGCGAACGGCGTGCCGGCCCACAGCGACACCGTCCCCCCGCTCGCACGGAGCCGCACCACCGCCGCCGGGTCCAGACGCACGACCCGCCCGACGACGTCGGCGAGCGCCGCCCGGTCGCCCGCGTCGGGGACCGTGAGCGTCACTGCGACTCGATGGTCGAGCTCCGCTGCGCTGCGTCTCCGGACTCGATGGTCGAGCTCCGCTGCGCTGCGTCTCCGGACTCGATGGTCGAGCTCCGCTGCGCTGCGTCTCCGGACTCGATGGTCGAGCTCCGCTGCGCTGCGTCTCCGGCGTACTCGGCGAGGAACGTCCGCTCCTCGGCCGTGAGCCGCCGGGGCCGTTCGGTCGCCAGGTCGTAGGGCACGAGCTGGGTGGTCGCCGTCGCCGCCGGCTTCGCCTCGTCGAACCCGCCGTCCCCGCTGCCGGAGGGGAGCAGGAGCCGGTACGCGACGAGGAACGACGCGGCCTTGACGTCGTGCGCCGTCATCTCCACCCGCACCCCGGCGGGCGTCCAGCGGATCGGCCGGCGGTAGCGCACTTCCAGGGTGGCCACGAGCAGGCCGGCCTCGAAGGCGGCGACGCCCGCCCTGGTCGCGGCGTCGAAGAGCAGGCCGGTCCGGGCGTCCTCGAGCAGCGTCACCACGCGGGCGTGGTTGACGTGCCCGTAGGCGTCCTGGTCGGACCAGCGCACCGCGACGTCGTTGACGTAGGGCGCCACGCGTGTTCCTCCGAAGGGTCGTGGGTGGGAAGAGTCAGCGGACCATGCTGCGGATCTGGTGGGCGGCGACCGAGACGGTCGCGAGGTCCGCGTGACCCACCTTCGCGATCTCGGCGAGCGCCGTGCGCGCCCGCATCAGCCGCGATGCGTTCGCCTGCTCCCAGTGCTCGATCTTCTCGTCCGAGGACTCGTCGAACCCGGTGTCCGCGAGCACGTCGAGGGTGATCGCGCGCAGCGAGGAGTAGAGCTCGTCGCGCAGCGACAGCCGCGCGAGCGCGTGCCAGCGGTCGGCGCGCTCGAGCCCGGCCACGGCCGTCAGGAGCGCGTCGAGGCCGAGGTGCTCGGAGAGCGCGTAGTACAGCTCGGCCACCGCGAACATCTCCTCCTCGGTGACCTCACCGTCGTCGGCGCGCAGCCCGCCCTGTTCCCGCTCGGCGAACTCGGCGATCTCGACGACGTCGAGCAGGCCGAACGCGTAGAGCCCGCCGACCGCCCGACGGGCCAGGTCGACCGGCGCGCCCCCGTCCACGAACGCCTGGGTGCGCTCGGCGAGCCCCTCGGCTTCGGCGCCTCGCAGCAGCTCGGGCACCCGCGGCGCCAGCTGCGCCACCCACGGCGAGAATCGCGAGACCTCCGCGCCGACCGCCAGGGGCTGCGGGCGGTGGGTGAGGAACCACCGCGCGGCACGGTCGAGCTGGCGGCGCGAGGCGAGGGTGAGACGGTCGGCAACCAGCGTCGGCAGCGTCCGGTCCCCCGCCGCGACGTCCTCGGCGAGCACGTCGAGCCCGAACACCGTGGTGGCGACGTGGTAGGCGCGCGTCGCGTCGCCCGGCGTGGCCGCGACCTCCTGGGAGAGGCGGTGGACGTAGGTCAGCCCACCGCCGTCGACCACGGCGTTCGACAGCATCGTCGTGACGATCTGGCGGCGCAGCGGGTGCGCCGCCACCGCCTCCGGGTAGCGCTCGGCGAGCACCGCCGGGAAGTAGGACGGTAGGCGCCGGGTGAACACCTCGAGGTCGGGCACCTCCGACGCGGCGAGGGCGTCGGTGAGGTCGAGCTTGACGTGCGCCATGAGCGTCGAGAGCTCCGGGCTCGACAGGCCCTCCCCCGCGGCGACACGGGCGGCGAACTCCTCGGCGGTGGGCAGGACGTCGAGCTCACGATCGAGCCGGCCCCGCGCCTCCAGGTCGTCGACGAGCGACTCCTGCACGTGCGCCATCGGCGCCGCGTGATACCGCGACACCCCCAGGACCTCGTTCTGGCTGACGTTGTCGGCGAGCACGAGCTCCGCGACCTCGTCGGTGGTCGCGGCGATCTGCTCGTCACGGTCGGCGGGCGCGAGCTCGCCGCGCTCGACCAGCGAGTCGAGCAGGATCTTGATGTTGACCTCGTGGTCGGAGCAGTCGACGCCCGCGCTGTTGTCGATCGCGTCGGTGTTGACCTTGCCGCCGCGACGCGCGTACTCGATGCGGCCGCGCTGGGTCAGGCCGAGGTTGCCGCCCTCCCCCACCACCGCGACGCGCAGCTCGTCGCCGTCGACCCGCACGTTGTCGTTGCTCTTGTCGCCGACGTCGGCGTGCGTCTCGGTCGACGCCTTGACGTAGGTGCCGATGCCGCCGTTCCACAGCAGGTCCGCCGGCGCGCGCAGGATCGCGCGCACGAGCGACGGCGGGTCGAGCTCGCCCGCGTCGATGCCGAGGACCTCCGCGGCCCGCGGCGACACCGGGATCGCCTTCATCGTGCGCGGGTACACCCCGCCGCCGTCGCTGATGAGCGTCTCGTCGTAGTCGGCCCACGACGACCGCGGCAGCTCGAACAGGCGGCTGCGCTCGGCGAACGAGACGGCCGGGTCCGGGTCCGGGTCGAGGAAGACGTGCCGGTGGTCGAAGGCGGCGACGATCTTCAGGTGCTCGGAGAGCAGCATCCCGTTGCCGAACACGTCGCCGGACATGTCGCCGACGCCGACGACGATGATCTCGTCGCTCGCGACGTCGCGGCCGAGCTCTCGGAAGTGGCGGCGCACGCTCTCCCAGGCGCCTCGGGCGGTGATGCCCATGGCCTTGTGGTCGTAGCCCACCGAGCCGCCGGACGCGAACGCGTCGCCCAGCCAGAAGCCGTACTCGCCGGCCACGCCGTTCGCGACGTCGGAGAAGGTCGCGGTGCCCTTGTCGGCCGCGACCACCAGGTAGGGATCGCCGCCGTCGTAGCGCACGACGTCGGACGGGGTGTGGGTCGCCGACTGCGCCGCGTGCCCGGCCCGGTTGTCGACGAGGTCCAGGAGCCCGGAGACGAACATGCGGTAGCAGGTGACACCCTCGGCGCGCATGGCATCGCGGTCGGCGGCGGCGTCGCCGGTCGGGGCAGGGGGGCGCTTCACGACGAACCCGCCCTTGGCGCCCACCGGCACGATCACCGCGTTCTTCACGGCCTGTGCCTTGACCAGCCCGAGGATCTCCGTCCGGTAGTCCTGCAAGCGGTCCGACCAGCGCAGCCCGCCGCGCGCGATGTCGCCGAACCGCAGGTGGACGCCCTCGACCCGCGCCGAGTACACGAACGTCTCGATCGCCGGCGCCGGGTCGGGCACGCCGGGCACCTGCGCCGGGTCGAGCTTCAGCGCGAGGAACGGGCGGCGGGGCGTCCGGAAGTAGTTGGTGCGCAGGGTCGCCCGCACCACGCCCAGCAGCGAGCGCAGGATGCGGTCCGCGTCGAGGCTCGTGACCTCGGCGATCGCCGCCGTCACGCGGCCGTCGACCTCGGCGACCCGACGCGCGCGCTCGTCGTCGTCCAGCGCGGGGTCGAACCGGGCCTCGAACAGCTCGACGAGGCCCACCGCCACGTCGCGGTGCGCGCCGACGACGTCGGTGATGTAGCTCTGTCCGTAGGAGTTGCCGATCTGGCGCAGGTACCGCGAGAACGCCCGCAGCACCGCCGCCTGGCGCCACGTCAGGCCCGCGCGCACGACGAGCGCGTTGTACCCGTCGGCGCCGGCGAGCTCGCTCCACACGGCGTCGAAGGCGTCGGCGAACCGCTCGGTGAGGTCGTGCTCGGTGCCCGGCGGCACGGTGTCCGCGCCGCCCAGGCGCAGACCGAAGTCGTTGATCCAGCACGTGACGCCGTCGCCGCGGGTGACCTCGTAGGGCCGCTCGTCGACCACCACCACGCCCAGCGACTGCAGCGCCGGCAGCACCGACGACAGCGTCGCGCGGCGCCCCGCGAGGTAGAGCTTCAGGCGCCGGTCGCCCGCGTCCGGGTTGGTCGGCCGGTAGAGCCGCACCGCGGTGTCGCGGCCCTCGCCCACGGTGTCCTCACCGGTGGTCGAGCTCCGCTGCGCTCCGCGTCCGGCCGGCGTCAGGCCCTCGAGGACCCGCAGGTCCAGCAGCCCCCGCTCCGGCCCGAAGTCCTCCTTGTAGGCCTCGGCGAACGGCTCCCCGATCGCCGCGATGACGGCCCGCTCCTCGCCGCTGGCGGCCTCGCGCAGGCGGTCCGACCAGGTCCGCGCGGCCTCCGCGAGGTCGTTGGTGAGCGTCTCGAGGTCGGGGGCCACCGGATCCTCGCGTCCGGTGTGCACCGTGACGTGGAGCAGGGCGAGCTGGTCCTCGGTGACCCGCGCGGTGTGCTCGAGGTCGGTACCACGCAGCTCCCGCATGAGGACGTCCTGCATCCGCAGGCGCGCCGCGGTCGTGTACCGGTCCCGCGGCAGATAGATCATGCAGGAGAAGTAGCGGCCGAACGGGTCGCGGCGCAGGAACAACCGGACCCGCCTCCGCTCGGCGAGGTCGAGCACTCCCGTGGCCGTGGCCTCCAGCGATGCGCGGTCGGTGCACAGCAGCTCCGCGCGCGGGTAGGTCTGCAGCACCTCGAGCAGGCGCTGCCCCGACCACGAGTCGACCGGGAGCCCGGCCTCGACGACGACCTCCTGCACCCGCCGCGAGACCACGGGGATGCCGAGCACGTCGGCGTGGCGCGCGGCGACGGTCAGGATGCCGAGGAACCGGTGCTCGCCGACGAGGCGGCCGTCCTCGTCGAAGATGCTGACCCCGACATAGAGCGGGTGTTCCGGGCGGTGCACCGTCGAGCGGGCGCTGGCGCGCGTGAGCACGAGCAGCCGCCGGGACGCCGTGTCGCCGCCGGTGCCCGCGGGGCTGACGCTGTCCGGGCTCGCGGTGAGGGTGCGGGCGACGAGGCTGTCGCGGCGCAGCACACCCAGACCGGTGGCCAGGACTCCGCGCAGCGCCGGGCCCTCCGGGGTGTCGACGACCTCCTGGCGCCGGTACCCGAGCATGATCAGGTTGCCCTGCGCGAACCATCGCAGCAGGGCGACGGTGTCGGCGGTCTCGGCCGTGTCGTCCGGGCCGACCGCGGCGTCCAGCTCGTCGGCGAGCGCGCGGGCGGTCGAGTTCATCCGGTCGCCGTCCTCGACGACCTCGCGCACGTCGGTGAGCACGCTCGACAGGCGCGCGTGCAGGTCCGCGGCGAGATCACGCGCCGGGTCGGAGCCGGGCAGGTCACCGAGCTCGATGTTCATCCACGACTCGGCGACGGTGCCGGGCGGCGGCGCCGCGGCGTCGGCGAGCGGGAGTATGTCGAGCAGCTCGCCCCGCACGTCGCGACGCACCACGACCACGGGGTGCACGACGCGGTGCACGCTCGCGCCCGTGCGGTCGAGCTCGGCGAGCACCGAGTCGATGAGGAACGGCATGTCGTCGGTGACGACGAGCACCGAGATCCGGCCCTCCGAACCCGGGGTGTCGAGCACCGCGGTGACCGGCTTGCCCGGCACCCGCAGCCGCGCGAGGCTGCGGTGGGCCCGCACCGTGGCGAGCGCGTCCGCCGGATCCGCGACGAGCTCGCCGTCGGGCACGCGGTCGAAGTAGGCGACCGCGAGCTCACCCAGCGCCGAGTCGGGCGGGCGGTGCTCCGCGGCCACGGTGCGCAGGACCCCGCGGTCGGTCGGCCACCCGCCGGTGTCCAGGGGCGTGGTGACCGGCTCCGTGCCCGTCGTCATGCCGCGCCTCCGCGCGTCAGGGGCCGTCGAGCCGTCATCGACTCGGCCTGGGATCGTCGCCGTTCCTCCGGGCGTCCACGCCCGCCACCCTAACGATCCGCCCCCGAGCCGCCGCCGTCCGGACGTCCGGGGCGACGTGTCTCCCCGGTCGCTCGAATTCCGACGATCAGCGGCGCGCCCGCCGATCGTCCGCGGGCGTCGTGCCGGGGCCGGCGGAGTGGCCGGCGGAGTGGCCGGCGGAGTGGCCGGCGGAGTGGCCGGCGGAGTGGCCGGCGGAGTGGCCGGCGGAGTGGTACGCGTCCATCGCGTCGGCGAGCAGGTCCGCCAGCCGGGGTCCGGAGTCGTCCGCCCGCCGAGCCGAGGGCACCCCGTTGCGGGTTCCGTCCCGCGCCGGCGAGCGCGTCCGTCCCTCCCCGTTCGTGGCGGCGGAGCGCCCGTGGATCCGAGAGGTCGCGGGAGGCGGTGGCTGGGGTGCCGGTGGGGCTGCGTCCTGGTACTCGCTGAGCAGGTCGACCAGAGTCAGCGCCAGCTCACGGCGGTACTCGTCGTCGTCGACGCCTGTCGTCGACGTCCCCGCCGCGAGCCCCTCGCCCCGGCGTCCGGCGGGGGTCACGGGGTCGTCCCGGTGGTCGCGGCGCTCGTCGGACCGGCGCTCGGCGGGTCGGTCCTCGTCGCCCCGGCCCTCGCGGCGGCCGTCCCCGCGGGTCTCGTCCTCGCAACGAGGTCCCGCGCCGGTGTGCCCGGTGAGATCAGCGTTCCCGGTCACGGCCACGTGGACCGCGTGGCCGGCTCCATGCGCGCGGTCGTTCACGCAGGACCACGAACTCTCCGAGCCTCTCATGACCTGCCCGCCGCCCACGACCCCGTGGCCGTTGCTCGGAGGCGAGTGTCCGAGGATGTCGTCCTCGGCCCGCCGGTACCGGCCCTCGCCTCCGCTCGCGTCCGAGCGGCCCGCGGCACGGGGCAGCGTGTCGCCGTCTGGCCTGCCCTCGTCGGAGTGAGCGCCGAGCGGGTCCGACCGACGCCGGTGTCGCTCGCTACCGCCGACGGCATCGCCTGGGTCGGGACAGCCCGCGGACGGTCGCGGTGCCTCGCCGTCCGTCCGCTCACCCAGTGCCGTGGAGACGTCGCCGGCGACTCCGCTCCGCGGCTCGGGGCGGCGCGGGAGCAGGGAGTCGCTCGTCTCCCACCGGGCGCGGGCACGCTCGAGACGCCGGCTGCGGGCCTCCGCCGCGCCGTCCCCCGAGGTGTCGTCCCGCGCCTGATCCCGCCCCTCGTCGTCGGTGGCGTCGGCCTGCGGTGTCAACGCCGCCGCGAACGCGTCGATCCCGCCCTCGCGAGCAGCAGCCAGGGCCGCGGCCAGAGCCTCGCCCGGATCGTCGTCGTCACGGTAACGGCCTCGCCGCCGGCGAGGCGGCTCCGGAGCCGCCTCGTCCTCGACCGGCGGAGCCACTGTCAGCGGGTCGGCGGTCACCTCGCCCCGGACCGACCCGAACTCCTCGACGGTTCCGGGCATGGTCGACGCGAGCGTCGCGGCGAGCGCGTCGGCCGGCGACTCGCTGCCGTCCTCACCCACCCCCGATGTGGCCAGAGCGGCGAGGGAGGCACGGGCCTCGGCCCACGGGTCGGGATCGGGCGCGGAACCGGCGCCGTCGGCGTCCGACGGGCTCGGTGTGTCGTGGGGGCTCGGCGGCGGCTCGGTCCGGGCGAGGGCCACGGCCAGGGCGATCCGCGCCCGGGTGGTCTCCTCGCGCGCCGCCGTCGCGTGGGCGTGGGCGCGCCGTAGCTCGTCGAGCGCGTGGCGGCTCTCACCCCGTCGAGCAGCGACCTCCGCGAGCACCTCGATCGCCTCGGCGGCCTGGGCCTCGTGGCCGCGCTCGATCAGGTCGGTCTCGGCCTCACGTGCCAGTCGCGCGGCGGTGTCGAGGTCACCGGCAGGGAGCGCGACGAGCCGCGCCAGCGCGCAGCGCACCCGCCCCACCGCGAACGCGGTGGTGGCCTGCGGCGTCGCCGCGAGCGACGGCTCGCCGACCTCGCGGGCCTCGTCGAGGCGACCGAGCTCCGCGAGCAGTTCGACCTGGTCTGCGACGAGCATCGCAGTCTCCCGGCCCCCGTCGAGCCGGCCCCCGTCGAGCCCGCCCCCGTCGATCGTGGCGTTCCGGAGGACGGCGAGCGCGTCGGTCGCGTCGCCCGCCACCCGCCGAGCTCGTGCCCGGGACCGTTGCACGGCGAGGCGGCGGACGTCGTCGCTCGGTTCCCCGACCAGGTCCTCGACCTGGCGGGCGGCGGCGTCGACGCCGGGGACGTCCCCCCGCGTCGCGCGTGCCGCCGCCCACGCGACCAGGGCGTCCGCCCGCACGGCCGCGGGGAGGACCTGGCCGTCCGCGAGCGGCCCCAGCAGGGCCTCCGCGGCCTCGACCTCCTCGCACCGCACGGCCGCGAGGGCCAGCTCGCAGCGCAGCACGGCGGCGTCGGCTGCGCGTGCCTCTCGCTCGGCGTCGCGCAGCTGCGGCACGGCGCGCAGGATCAGCGCGGCCGCCCGGTCCGACTGGCCGAGCGCGAGCACGGCCGAGCGCTCGGCCGCGTTCCGCGCGCCGGCGTCGTCGCCCGCCGACCGCGCGACGTGCTCGGCCAGCGCGACGCTCAGCGCCGGGTCCGTCCACCGCAGACCCTCGGCGACCTCGAGGATCGCGCTCGCACTGAGCCCGTGGACAGCGGGCTGCCGCGCCGACCCCTCCACCGTGTGCCGGTCCTCAGTCCCGGGTCAGCTTGCGGTGCGTCACACGGTGCGGGCGCGCGGCGTCCGGGCCGAGGCGCTGGATCTTGTTCTCCTCGTAGTCGGCGAAGTTGCCCTCGAACCAGAACCACGACGCCGGGTGGTCGTCCGTGCCCTCCCACGCCAGGATGTGGGTGCAGACGCGGTCGAGGAACCAGCGGTCGTGGGACACCACGACCGCGCAGCCGGGGAAGTTCTCCAGCGCGTTCTCCAGCGACGACAGCGTCTCGACGTCCAGGTCGTTCGTCGGCTCGTCGAGCAGCAGCAGGTTCCCGCCCTGCTTGAGCGTCATCGCCAGGTTCAGCCGATTGCGCTCGCCGCCGGAGAGCACGTTCACCGGCTTCTGCTGGTCGGGTCCCTTGAAGCCGAACGCCGAGATGTAGGCCCGAGAGGGCATCTCGACGTTGCCGACCTGGATGAAGTCGAGGCCGTTGGAGACGACCTTCCAGACGTTCTCCGTGCCGGACAGGCCCTCTCGTCCCTGGTCGACGTAGGACAGCTTGACCGTCTCGCCGACCCGGACGTCGCCGGAGTCGGGTTTCTCGAGCCCGACGATCGTCTTGAACAGCGTCGTCTTGCCGACACCGTTGGGCCCGATCACGCCGACGATGCCGTTGGGCGGCAGGGAGAACGACAGGTCCTTGATGAGCAGCCGGTCGTCGAAGCCCTTGTCGAGGTGGTTCACCTCGACCACCACGTTGCCCAGACGCGGGCCCGGCGGGATCTGAATCTCCTCGAAGTCGAGCTTGCGCGTCTTCTCCGCCTCGGCGGCCATCTCCTCGTAGCGAGCCAGACGCGACCTGCTCTTCGCCTGCCGCGCCTTCGCGCCGGATCGCACCCAGGCGAGCTCGTCCTTGAGCCGCTTCTGCAGCTTCGAGTCCTTCCGGCCCTGGACGGCGATCCGATCGGCCTTCTTCTCGAGATAGACCGAGTAGTTGCCCTCATAGCCGATGGCTCGACCGCGGTCCAGCTCGAGGATCCAGCCCGCCACGTTGTCGAGGAAGTAGCGGTCGTGGGTGACGGCCAGGACGGCGCCCTCGTAGCTCGCCAGGTGCTGCTCCAACCACTGGACGCTCTCCGCGTCCAGGTGGTTCGTCGGCTCGTCGAGCAGCAGAAGGTCGGGCTTGCTGATCAGGAGCTTGCACAGTGCCACACGGCGGCGCTCGCCACCGGAGAGGTGCGTGACCGGCTCGTCGCCGGGCGGGCAGCGCAGCGCGTCCATGGCCTGCTGCAGCTGCGAGTCGAGGTCCCACGCATCGGCGTTGTCGAGCTCTTCCTGGAGGCCGCCCATCTCCTCCATGAGCTCGTCCGAGTAGTCGGTCGCCATGAGCTCGGCGATCTCGTTGTAGCGCGCGAGCTTGGTGGCGACGTCGCCGGCGCCCTCCTGCACGTTGCCGAGGACCGTCTTCTCCTCGTTGAGCGGCGGCTCCTGCTGCAGGATTCCGACGGACGCACCCGGGGCGGCGAACGCCTCGCCGTTGTTCGGCTGGTCGAGTCCGGCCATGATCTTCAGAACGCTCGACTTGCCCGCCCCGTTGGGACCGACCACACCGATCTTGGCGCCGGGCAGGAAGCTCAGCGTGACGTCGTCGAGGATGACCTTGTCACCATGGGCCTTGCGAACCTTCTTCATGGTGTAGATGAACTCAGCCACGCCCACGATGGTAGTTGGCACGACTCGGCGTCCCCCGGCCCCGGGGTTCCTCTGTGTCTGTCAAGCTGCAGGGTGCGAGGTCGTAGTCTCGGTGGCGGCGGGTCCGGGAAGTGACTTGTCCGAAGAGCTGGTGTTCGGGGTTGAGCCAGCCGCGCTGGACGACAGAGTCGCCCCCGTGTGTCCTCCCGGGCCCGCCCTTCTGCTGATGATCGTCGCTCGTCGGCGAGCATGGTGCGCCAGACGCGGTCGGCGAGGCGGCGCTTGAGGCAACGCATGGCTTCGTTGTGGGTCTTGCCCTCGTCGATCTTGCGGTCGTAGTAGGCCCGGCCCGCGCTGGTCCGCATGCGGACCTGGGTGAGCGCGATGACGTGCAGGGCGAGATTGAGCTGACGATCTCCACCCCAGGGCAGCCGGTGCCGTGCCCGCCCGCCGCTCGCGACCTCGACCGGAGCGACGCCGGCGTCGTTCGCGAACGCCGACGCGCTCGGGAACCGCCCGGCGCGGCGGGTGCGCCCGAGCAGCCGCGCAGCGACCACCGGGCCGACACCGTCGAGCTCAGTGAGCCTGGTGCCGTGCTCGCCCAGCACACGCGACATCTCAGTGGTGATCCTCTTGAGTCGGGCGGAGAGGTCGCGGACCTCGGCGACGAGGTCGCGGGCGAGGGTCTTGCGGGCAGTCTCGACCGGCCCTGCCGGCCGGAGGGCGGCCAGCATCTTGGCCGCGGCGGTTGCGGTGAGATCGGTGCGAGCGCCGCCGGGCACCACATCACGCAGCAGGGCATGGAGCTGGTTGATCGAACGGGTACGTGACGCGACCAGGTTCGCGCGCCTCTCGTCGAGCAATGCCAACACGGTGGTCAGGTCCTCGGCGGCCACAGGCCTGGCGTCGCCGGCGAGCAGCGCGACGCTGGCCGCGGCTGCGGCGTCGATGACGTCGTTCTTGCGGCGTCCACCTCGGGAGAGCTCCCGGACTCGCGCTGTGGCTGTCGTTGCCACATCGTGCACCGACTCATCCAAAGCGAGTAACCATCCCGCCAGATGAGAGCCCAGCCCGCGGGCATTCTCCACCGCCCACCGTCGCTCGCTGAATCGTGAGGCCCACCGCAGCAGGCGCCGGTCACCCGCCAGCGTCGCCTCGATCTCGAGGCTGGCCAACACCCGGTGAGTGCCCGGCTCGAGCGCGCTGACGGTGTGCGTGCGCTTGTCGGGGTCGACCCCGATGACGACCACGGCAACGTGCCTTTCGCTCGACGACCTGGGCGGGCGACCGCGGACGACATGCCGACTTCCAGCGCCGGAGCTCCGGACACTCTCCTCTGTTGGGTCAGACCACGGCCTGGAGCGCTGGCCGGCGCGACCAACCCCGGGTCAGCCAGCCCGAAAGCGGCATGCGGTTCACGAGTCAGACCGGCCAGCGCTCCAGCGAGGACGCTAGATCAACTACCTCCACCGTCCCGGTAGCCATACAAGTCGGCGGTTCAGGCGCTCGCGCGTGCGGAGGCGGACCGGCGGCGTTCCCCGGCAGCGATCCCGGTCACCGTTGCGCCCTCCGGCGCGGCGTCGCCCGCTTCCACCGACCCGTCGACCCCCTCGATCCCCTCGACGTCGTCGCGGCCCGCGGACCCCGAACGGTCGCCCACCGGTCCGCCCGGCGCGCCCGCCTCCGCGACGGGCCCGGCGGTCTCGGGTGCGCCCATACCGGCGCCGGCGTCCGAATCACCGACCACGCCCGCGGCGCCCTCGATCGCCCCGGCGCGCCACGGGTTGACCGTGGCCGTGCACCGACCGAGGTCGGGGCCGACCGCCGTCGCGCTGATCTCGGTCATGTACCGCCGCACGCCCTCGACCTCGTACTCGCGCACCGACAGACGCCCCGTCACGACGACCGGGTCGCCCTTGACGAGGAGCCGCGCACCGTCAGCCAGGCGCCGCCAGCAGTTCACCAGCGCCGTGAAACGGTCACCGTCGACCCACGTGTCGGTTGCCTTGTCGTACCTGCGCTCCGAACTCGCGACCCGGAAGGTCACGAGGAGATGCTCCTGGTTGACGCCCACCCGCTTGGTGATCACGTCGCCGGCGACATTGCCCGTCACCGTCACCATCGTCTCGTTCATGTCGCACTCCGCTCGCTCCGCGCCGGGACGATTCCCGGCTGGCGGCGAGAAGCATCGCGGTCGTGCGACGGGAAGCGTGAGCGTCGATCGGCGCGCTGTGGATGAACCGGCGGGGTGGGGACAACTCGTCGCCCGGCTGGCCCCGGTTCTGGGCCGGTCGCCGCATACCCTTGGGCCGAGCGACGGACAACGCCCCGGGCTCTACCGGAGACACCAAAAGGGGCGGGCTCTCCTGGGTGGGAGTGCTCGCCCCTTTTTTGGTGTGGGGGTGTGGTGGGGGTGGTCGGGTGTTCCGGCGGTGTCCTACTCTCCCACGACCTGTCGGTCGCAGTACCATCGGCGCTGGAGGGCTTAGCTTCCGGGTTCGGGATGGGTCCGGGCGTTTCCCCTCCGCTGTGGC